>CAIYET010000158.1 GCA_903925285.1 Candidatus Hydrogenedentota bacterium
CGTCGTGCGGCTACGTCTCAGAAGTGTTTGCGGGCGGGGGGTAAGGCGAATGACTTGGATGAGGTTGGCAAGACGTCGCGTCATTTGACTTTCTTCGAGATGCTTGGGAACTTTTCGTTTGGGGACTATTTCAAGCATGAAGCGATCGCTTGGGCGTGGGAACTGTCGACGCAGGTGTTGAAGCTCGATGCGGACCGGATCTGGGTTTCGGTGTACGAGGATGACGATGAGGCGTTTGGGATCTGGGAAAAGGAAATCGGCCTCGCCTCGAGCAAGATCGTCCGGCTTGGCAAGAAGGACAATTTCTGGGGACCGGCGGGGGATACGGGGGCTTGCGGTCCTTGCTCGGAACTGCACATCGACCGGGGTCTTGAAATTGGTTGCGGACGGCCGGAGTGCGCGCCGGGCTGCGAACATTGCGAACGGTTCCTCGAGTTTTGGAACTTGGTCTTTCCGCAGTATGACCAGCAATTGGACGGTTCGCGGCTACCGTTGAAGAATCGCGGAATCGATACGGGCATGGGCCTGGAACGTGTGGCGGCGTTGCTGCAAGGAAAGGAAACCGTCTTCGATACGGACGGGATTTTGCCGATTATCGAGGCGACGCAGGCGTTGTGCAACGTTGAATATGCATCGAATCCGGTGCCGTTCCGCGTGATCGCGGATCATGCGCGCGCGCTGTCGTTCATGATCGCGGACGGTGTGCTTCCGTCGAACGAGGGGCGCGGTTACGTCGAGCGGCGTCTGCTTCGCCGCGCGGCGCGTTTCGGACGCGAGCTTGGATTCGAGAAACCGTTTCTGTATGAATTGACGAAGACGGTTGTCGAGCGAATGGGCCACCATTATCAGGAATTGGTCGAGAAGCGGTTCCAGATCGAGAAGGTCATCCTGACGGAGGAGGAACGGTTCGCGGGCACGCTCGAACGGGGTATGGACCGCATCGAGGAGCTTTTCGCGGGCATGCGGCAGTCGGGCGAGACGGTGGTTTCCGGCGCGGAACTTTTCCGGCTGCATGACACGTTCGGTTTCCCGCTCGACTTGGCGACGGATATTGCGGTGGATCGCGGCTTCGCGGTGGACCGCGCGGGGTTCGATACGGCGATGGCGCGGCAACGCGATCAGGCACGCGGCGCATGGGCGGGCAGCGGTGAAGAGGCGCTGGCGCCAGTGTACCGTGTTGTGGCGGATGAAACCGGGCAGACGGAATTCGTTGGTTATGAGACGCTCGAGGCCAGCGCGCGGATTCTTGCGATCCTCGAAGCGGGCCAGCGTGTGGAATCGCTCGCGGAAGGCGCCGAGGGCGAAATCGTGCTCGATAGGACGCCGTTCTATGCGGAGTCGGGCGGCGAGATCGGCGATACGGGTACGCTCGATGGCGTCGGCGGCAGCGCGCACGTGTCTGTCGCGAAGGCGGTCATCAAGAAGGTCACGCTGCATGTGGTGCGTGTTACGCGCGGCGTGTTGAAACAAGGCGATACGGTGTCGGCGAGCGTTGACGCGGAAAAGCGGCGCGCCACGGAGAACCATCATACGGCGACGCATCTTTTGCAGGCGGCGTTGCGCGAGGTGCTGGGCGAGCACGTGCATCAGGCGGGTTCGCTTGTCACGCCAGACCGGTTGCGTTTCGATTTCACGCATTTCGAGGCGATCGGCGCGGAGCGGTTGTACGACATCGAGCGGTTGGCGAACGCATTTGTTCGCACGGATACGCCGGTGTCGATTTCGCACAAGCCGATCGCGGAGGCGCGTAAGGATGGCGCGACGGCGTTGTTTGGCGAGAAGTACGAGGATGTGGTGCGTGTTGTACAGGTGGGTGATATTAGTATGGAACTATGCGGCGGCTGCCACGTTGGGCGGACGGGTGTCATCGGTTACTGCAAGATTCTGAGCGAGTCTTCGATTGCGGCGGGCGTGCGTCGGATCGAGGCCGTTTGCGGGGAACGTGCGGTGGATATGCTGCATGCGCGCGATCGGCAGTTGGGGCATGCGGCGCACTTGCTGAATGCGCCGCCAGACGAGTTGGAGGCGCGGGTCCATGCGCTGTTCGACGAGAACAAGCGGCTGGCGCGCGAGGTCGCGAAATGGAAGCAGGCGGCCGTTAGCGGCGCGTCCGTGGATTACATGTCGCGCGTGCGCGAGGTGAAAGGCGTGAAGGTGCTGGCCTCGGAAGTCGACGGGCAGGACGCGGCGGGGTTGCGGATGGCGCTCGATAACCTTCGCGATAAACTGGGCAGCGGCGTGGTCGTCCTCGGCAGCGCCGTCGAAGAGAAGGTTTTCCTTTGCGTGGGAGTTTCGAAGGACTTGACTGGGCGGATCAAGGCTGGCGATATCATCAAGAATTTAGCGCCTATCGTGGGGGGCGGCGGCGGCGGAAAACCGGATATGGCCCAGGCCGGCGGTAAGCATCCGGAGAAATTGCCTGAAGCCATCGAGAAGGCTGCGGACGTCGTGTCGGATCTGCTGGGATAAGGTTGGGTAATTGCGGTGCATGAGTCTGACAACGAGACTGGCGAACGCGCAGTTCCCCCTTTGAGGGGGAATTTGGCTTGGCTGGGGCGTGTCATTGGATTGGATGTTGGCAACGTTCGTATTGGAGTTGCTGTCAGCGATCCTTTGCGGATCATTGCCCAGCCGCATTCGGTGATCAAGTGTTCGAGTCCGCGTAACGATATCGAGGCTATTCGGAAGCTGGTCTTGGAGACGGAGGCGGTTCGGGTTGTCGTTGGGTTGCCATTGAACCAGGAAGGTAAGACGGGTCCGCAGGCGGAAAAGGTGCTCGCGTTCATCGAACAACTTCGGGCGGTGCTCGATGTCGAGGTCGTCACGCAGGATGAGCGGTTTTCGACGGCGGCTGCGCAACGTATGTTGATTCAGGCGAACGTCAGCCGGAAGGGCCGCAAGCAGGTCGTCGACAAAATCGCCGCGCATCATATCCTACAAACGCATCTGGACCGTCAGCGAAACACGGGGGGGACGTGATGGGTAACGCCGCGCCGACGCCGAAGAAGAAGCGGTTCGGGTGGCGTCTGTTGTTCAGACTGGTTGGCGTGTTTGTTGGACTGGTTCTTTTGGCGGGCGTGGCAGCAGTACTGGTTGGATTTCTGCTTTATCAGCATGCTACGCAGGTGGGAGTGGCGGGCGAACCGGTCAAAATTACGATTCCCGATGGGGTGAACGGGCGTGACGCCGGGCGTTTGCTTGCGAAAGAGGGACTTATCGAGCACGAATTGTTTTTTCGGATCGCATTGCGGGCCGACCGTGTGCTCAAGCCGATCAAGCAGGGCTGGTACAACCTTCCTCGTGATCTGTCGGCGCTTGAACTGCTGCATGTGTTGCAGAAGGGCTCGAACCGCACGCCGGACTCGTCGGAAGTATCGCCTGATTTGAAAGTCACCGTGGCTGAAGGACTGAGCATCGCGCAAGTCTCGAAACAGTTTGCGAATCCGGCGGCATTCGTCGAAGCGGCGTGTGACGCGAAGCTGCTCGAGCGTCTCGGCATCGAGGCCACGACGATCGAGGGTTTTTTGATGCCGAGCACGTATTATTTCGAGCACAAACCGTCCGAGCGCGAAGTGGTCGAGCGGATGGTCGCGGAGTTCGAGAAACAATATGCCGCGCTGACCGCGCAAACGCCGGCACCGGCAGGGTTCGACAAATTGGCCGTCGTGACTATCGCGTCGCTTGTGGAAGAAGAGGCGCGGGTGCCCGAAGAACGGCCGAGCGTTGCGGCGGTCATCGTCAACCGGCTTAAGAAGAAGATGCCGCTTCAGCTCGATTCGACGGTGCAATTCGCGCTGAAGAAATACGGGCAGCGTCTGCTGTACGAAGACCTGGCGGTGGATTCGCAGTACAACACGTACCAACACGCGGGTCTTCCGCCCGGCCCCGTTTCGAGTCCGGGGGCGGCTTCGTTGAAGGCGGCGTTGCGTCCGGCCCAGGTGGACTACCTGTATTTCGTGTCGAATGCGGACGGGCAGACCCATACTTTCAGCGCAACGGAAGCGGAACATCTCAAGGCGGTGGCGCGTTTCCGCAAGGAGATCGCGCCGCAACGCAAAGCCAAGGAAGTGGCCGAGGCCGCGAAGCCTTGAAGCTTCATTGGAGAATCGATACTGTCATTTCTATGTTAACAAAAGAAGGAACAATTATAAATCTACCCATCTAGATTTGCTTGGAGCGCTCGATTCGTTCGTTTGGCGATTCCGCGTGGTGGGGAAGTTCAAATCCCTTTCGGCGCGGACGCGAAAGCATGGCGTTGCCTTCGGGACAGTTGGAGAAACGTTCGGACTTTGGATTCCACTTGAGCGTTTCGCCGATGCGGCCCAAGTCGCGGGCGATGTTCACCAGATAACACAAGGTCGAACTGCGCTGGCCGTATTCGATATCAGCCGTGCATGTTTTGCGCGTTTTGATGCACTCGAGCCAATTCTCGATGTGCGGCTGGCTCTCCATCACTTTGAGCGGTTCCGGTCTGTCGGACTTCAGAATGAGGTCCTTGGGATTCGAGGCGATCCGGTCGCGATTAATCTCGATCGTGCCCTTTTCGCCGACGAAGATGCAGCCGAGTCCAGGCCCGAAATCCGAATTGAGATGGAACAGGACTTCCGTGCCGTTTGCATATTTCATGCGGACCTTGGCGCGCGGACCCGTAAGCGTTTTCACCATGTGATAGAAATTCGATCCCGATTCCTCTTCACCGGGCTGCCGGTCGGCTGGAAACTGATAGGCCGGTCCGTCTTTGATCGGTTCTTCGAGTACGACCTCGACGGGTCCAGTCTTGTCGGTGCCCAAGCCGCGCTGGATCTGGTCGTAGCTGTGCGTTCCCCAGCCGGTCACCCCAAACGAGATCCCGCCGCCGTCGTAATCCGACCACCGCGCCCAGCCCTCGTGCAATTCTTTCCGATACGGACGCCACTCCGCCTGATTGGTCCACGTGTCCCACCAGTCGTCGCAACCGCCCTCGGGCATTTCCTCGCCGTCTTTGGGCGTCCAGCGCGACGGACACACGAAGTTCGGCGCGAGCACGCTCGTGATTTTTCCGAGGGCGCCGTTCTTGACGAGGTCGCTGGCCCAGTTGTTGAGCGGCATCGAGCGCTGCTGCGTGCCGACTTGCGTGACGCGTTTGAACTTGTGCGCGAGCTTCACCATTACGCGTCCTTCGGCAATGGTCAGGCACATCGGTTTTTCGATATACACGTCCATGCCCATGGCCATCGCGTGACACGTTACCCATGCCCGCGCGTGCGTCGTCGTTTCGACCATCACGCCGTCGAGTTTCTCGCGCTCGATCATCCGCCGGAAATCCGTATACGCATTCCAGCGTTGTCCCTCGGGCGCGAGGCCCAGGAAGTTGTCCACGCGCGGCTTGAAGCAATCGCACACGGCGGCAATGCGCAGATTTGGGATGTGGCCGCAGGTCTCGGCGATGTGCCGACAACGCCCGCCAAGCCCGATCAGGCCGATGTTTACGGTTTCGTTCGCGCCCGCGCCCGTGCGGCCCAGCGCCTTCGACGAAATGAGCAGTGGCGCGGAAACGGCTACGGCTTTGAGAAAATCTCTACGACTCCACATTATGCATCTCCTTCTATTTTTTCCCACACGCAGGTCTTCGCGGATTTCAGGACCGCGTCGCAAACATATTGCGTCTCGAGTGCGTCGCGGAAATTCGGACGCACGGGCACGCCCGTTTCGAGGCCCGTCAGAAAGTCGGCGAGCGCGTTGATGAACGTGTGCTCATAGCCAATGACGCAGCCCGGCACCCACCAATGTTTCATGTACGGATGATCCGAGTCCGTCACGAGAATCGTGCGCCAGCCATGCACGTGCGAATCGTCGCCGTGATCGTAATACTGAAGCTGATGCGCGTCTTCGAGGTCGAAATAAATCGAGCCGTTTTCGCCGTTGACCTCGAACGTATTCTGATTCTTGCGCCCGCGCGCATACCGGGTCGATTCGAAGGTCGCCAGCGCGCCGTTTTTGAACCGGGCGAGAAACGCGCATGCGTCGTCGATGCCGACCGGCTTGCGCACCGTTGGCTCGTCCTGCAACGCGCGCTCCTTGATAAACGTCTCCGTGGTGGCCGTGACCTTGTCCACGCCGCCGATGAGCCACAACGCCGTGTCGATCGAATGTGCCAAGAGATCCCCGGTCACGCCGCTACCCGCCACGTCGATATCCAGACGCCACAGTCCCGCACCACCTTGGGGCAAGTCCGGGCTGATCGTCCAATCCTGCAAATATTTTGCGCGATAATGGAATACGCGCCCGATACGGCCCTCATCGATCAACTGCTTGGCAAGCGCGATCGCCGGGACGCGGCGATAGTTGAACCATACCATGTTCGGCACGCCGGCCTTCTCGATGGCCTCCGTCATTTCGAGGCCCTCGGCGGCATTCATGGCCAGCGGTTTCTCGCACAAGACCATCTTTCCCGCCTGCGCCGCCGCGACCGCGATATCCCGATGTGTGTTATTCGGGCTGCCGATATCGATGACATCGATATCCTTGCGCTCGATCAGCCTGCGCCAATCCGTCTCGACGCTTTCCCAACCCCAGTTCGCGGCAAAGGCACCTATCTTGTCCGCCTTACGCGCACAAGCCGCCTTCAACACCGGCTGGTAGTCCAGTCCGAAAAACTGGTTCACCTTGCGATACGCATTCGAATGCGCCCGCCCCATGAATCCATAACCGATCAATCCGATATTCAGTTTCTTCGTAGCCATGCACTCTCCTCCCACCGCCGCCCGACGCGGCATTCAGTTCATAATCCTTGCTCACGCGGACATCGCGAGCTTCGCTGCATTTTCGTCGATCGAGGAAACCAACGCCTGGATATTGTCGACCTCTTGTTCCTCGAAATAGGCTTCGCCGCATTGGGCACAGACCCACGCGGGAACTTCATCCAAGGTGACGTGGCATCCTTTTCTGTCGATATGAAACGGCGACATGCCTCTGTGCATTTCGCCCTTACAATACATGCATCTCATCTTCGCCCATTTCTTCACCAGATGGTTTCCACCCCCGATTTGCGGATATTGCCGTCCCGAGTAATAAGCGGAACACCAAGATGAAGAGCAGTAGCCGCAATGATTCGATCCGGCATGTCAGGAACCTCGCTCCGCGGAATCTGTCTCGCTGCTAGAGCCATGGCCATGTCGAAAGCAACGGGGAAGATGTCTGAATCCACATCCGACAGTGTCGACACGCAACGTTCAAGCGTCTCCTTTGGAAGTCTCCCCTTTTCGACAAGGTAGATCAATTCCAGGACGGAAACGACCGATACAAACAAGGGTTTGCCCGCTTGTACCGACTTGTCCATGACAGCCACCGCACGGGGAGACAGTTCCGGCGAAGCCGCGAGATGCCAAACTAGTACGTGAGTGTCGAGCAACGCCCCCCTCACAACATGTCCTCCCGCGGGAAGTTTGCCCACATCTCTCGTCGCACGTTGTTAATGTCTTCTTGCGTGATCTCAATCCCCAAGTCCGCGCAGATCCCCCGTGAACTCCGGCGAGGCCCGTTTGCTACGTAACGAACGGCAAGGAACTCCGCAAAATCAAGGACTTCTTGCTGCCGTTCGGGCGGCAGAGTTCCCACCGTCTCCACGAGCTGTTCAGCGACGCTCATAGGTTACTCCTTAGAAGTCATGCCGGTCCAGAGCGGCTTCCTCGATTTCCCGGATCGTCTCATCGGAAAGCCCGGCATAAACCTGCAATGCCAGCTCGAGTGGATTGGCTGGGGCCGTTAGGACAGCTTCAACCAATACCTCGACGCCCTCCGGAAGACAAGCCGACGCTTCCTGCAGCACCATTCCGTTATGTACATCTCCTCGATACGTCATCGTTTCTTGGCCTTTGAGATTTTCTCCTCGTCTAGCCGAATTCCATCATGTATCATATTCGCGGCAGGCCTCCTCTGCAAGCTTTGCCTGGATTGAGGCGACATCGGTAAGCGCACAAGAGCAATGGCCTCTGAAAAGGACCTTTGGAGACAGTCGTGATGAGAATCGTTAAGCTGCTATGCGTATTGGCGCTGATCGTAGGTTCCGCGTACGCCGTCGAGATGAAAGCCGGCACGGCGAAGGCCGTCATCACGCCGCAGGACGACACACCCCGCGTCCTCGTCACCGGCGAGAAACACGTCGGCGTGGACCACGATATCTATGCCCGGGTGCTCGTCTTGAACGGCGGCGCGTCGCGCATGGCTATCGTAACCTACGACCTGAACTGTCTCGACGTGGCCACGCCAATCCTACGCGTGCGGTGCCGCGATGAACTCAAGATTCCGCCCGAGAACCTCATTCTCCTCGCCACGCACAATCACGAAGCGCCCATCCAGATCGACCCGGACAACTTCGCATACGGTCGCTGGCTCGCCGAGCGGATCTTCGATCTCGTCAAAGAAGCCATCGCCAACGAACAGGGGCCGGTAAAGCTCTTCTTCGGGACCGGTGAAGCCGATTTCGTGATCCGCATGGGCGCTATAGCGATCGACAAGGAGGTGCAACTCCTGAAAGTCGTCAAGGACGACAAAACCATTGCCCTCCTGTTCAACCATCCCGCACATCCGATCCAGGCCACCGAAGACCATATCGGCGTCGGCCATTGCGGCTACGCGCTCGATGAACTCGAAGCGCGGCTGCCCGGCGTGCTGGCCCTGTATGCGGACGCGTGCGGCGGGAATCAGTTTGCGATCATGCCGTTTGGCACCGGTATCCCACGCGTCCAGCGGCTCGGCAAACAACTCGCCGACGCTGCCATGAAGATCCTCGACGGACCGATGCAGGAGGTCACGGGGCCCATTCAATCCAAGCTCGAAGTGATTTCGTTGCCGCTCGCGCCACCCATGCCGCGCGAACAGGCCGAACAACTCGCTGCCGTCATGCGAGCGCCGCTCGACATCGGTCTCGTGCCCTATCACCATCCCGACAGGCACACCAATTGGCTACGCGAACTGCTGCGACGATACAAAGAAGGCAAACCCTTTCCAACGAAATCCACCGATATGGTTTGCACCGACGACGCATTTCTCGTTGATAAGTTGCCCGAAGCCCGCGAATTCCCATGCCGCTACGAAGAAACCATCGTCGCGACGATTGGCCCGCTCATTTTCGTCGCGATGCAAGGCGAAGTCTGCGCCCCCATCGGACTCCGCATCAAAAACGAGTTCCACAAAGACCACCCCACCATGGTCTTCGGCTACATGGGCGAACACAACCTCTACATCCCCACGCGGATGCTCGTCGAATCGAACATGTACCAAGGCCAAGTCATCCAAACCCAATACGCCAGCCCCGTCCGCTGGGCACCCGAAGTCGAACAAGAAATGGGCGACGCCGTCATCCGAATGGTCAACGCCGCATTGCCCAAGTAGCAGGGGGCCGGCTCACCTCGTGTTGACCAATTCGAGGCGTAAACGTTTGCCTACGGCCGCCGCCGCACGCTGTAGCGTGTGCAACGTAACCGAAGTGTTTGTCGTATCGAGCAGGCGCTCGAGAGCGGGCCTGCTGGTGTTCATCCGTCGGGCCATCTCCGCTTTCGAGAGGCCCTCGGCCTTCATCGCCTCGTCGACCTGCATGGCGAGGAGTTCCTTAATGGCACGCTCCTCGCACTCCTCAAGCATACCTTCCTCCGCCAGAAACGCGTCGAAGGACGAGCCGATCCGCCCCTTTTCTTTACTCTTCATGAGACATCTCCGTCTTCATTTGCTCCTGTTCACCGATTTCAACCGCCTGAGCGCGAGTTCCTTGTCCTGTTGCGGCGTTGTCCGCGTCTTCTTGATGAAGCCATGGAGAAGAACCATCGTGCCCTCCACGAAACCGAAGATCACTCGCGCTATACGTCCATCGGACACGTCGCTTCGCACTTCCCAAAGTCCGTCGCCAAACGACCGGCAAACGGGAAGCCCAATCGGCCAGCCAAACTCGACC
>CAIYET010000159.1 GCA_903925285.1 Candidatus Hydrogenedentota bacterium
GACCCTCGCCGCCACGGTCCTCACTTTCGCTCGCTGCAAACCGTGAAGCATCCAGGCCAGCAGCGTCTCCTGGGTCATAGTAGGTTGTCCGTGTTTCAGCCACCAAAGACGAAAGTTGCGAATCAGAAAGCGGTAATTACTCCGGTAGGTGGTCGCTCGAATCTGTGATCTATGCGCAATGTTCTCGCGGATCAACGCGTCAAACTGTTCCTCGTCCCTCAAGAAGGACTCGTCATATGATTTCATGCCAAATCCTCCCCTGCGTTGAGCGCCACCTCTCGAAGAGGATGGACCGTAAACGAGAGATAATTGAGCGTGGTGCGCAAATCCCGATGTCCCAGGGTCGCTGCAATTTCAGGCAACGGGCGTTGAGCCGCGAAAAGGGATTGGGCACGCGAATAACGGAACGTATGCGTTCCAGGATGAGCCACTGTGATGCCACTGCGCTCTATTGCCTTTGTGACAATGGCTTGCAGGGAACTGGACCTCAAAGGGAGGCGTGAATGCTGAATTCCCAAGAAGACGTGGCGGTGTTCCGTACTGGGGCGAACCCGAAGATACGCGAGAAGGGCTTCCGCCACTTCATCGATCAGCGGCAGTTCCATCATGTCGCCACACTTGCGCGTGCGGATCAACATATGTTTTGCCCGCCATCGGATATCTTCCAAGCGCAGGCCCCGGATCTCTCTTCCGCGAAGGCCGTACACAGTGAGCAGCAACAGAATGGCGTAGTTTCGCTTGCCCCGTACGGTAGTGCGATCCACCGATTCCAATACCCGGCGGACTTGCCAGTCCTGCAGATAGCGGGGTTCGCGTTCGCCCTGAAATATGCAAGGCCGCCGGACAAACTCCGAGAGATCACGCGGCACGACGCGCGAAAACGCCAGGTACCGCAAGAAACCCCGCATGCTGCTGGCAAGCGAAGCGACCGTCGTGCGCTGGTAGTAGGCCCCTTGCTCGGTCATGAACGTCTGGATCGCTCCGGTAGAGATTTCCTCCACACGACATCCGCTCGCATCCAGCAACGAGAGAAAGCTGGCGGCTACACGAAGTTGACGGGTCGGCTCAAGAACCCCTCTGACCTGAAGCAAATGCTCCGTATACATCGCCAGCAGTTCTTGATACGGGCATTTCTTCTGCCGAGGAGGAGAGAAACAGGGGTAGGACAGTGGCTTTTGATTCATTTGTGGTCTCCCAAGGTTTAGGGTTGAATGCGACCCCGCCAATCGGGGTCGCGTACACATCCGATCCTCAAGAGACCTCCTTGGAATTGCAACGTTATGTGCCGTCATCCCCGAGATCCGCAGCGGAAACACAGCCGTTTGGTCCAAGTCCGTACATAACGACCGGCGGCACACAAATCCGGCTGTCCCCCAGCACATAATCCATGACCGCTTTATGGTTTCCTTCTCGCCAATGCCTGGGGGCATCCGCCGCATTCATGGACTTGCGCTGGGAGATGTTCATCGCTTTCCCCACAGCGGCGAGACCCACAGGGAACCCGCGCTGGTTGAAGAACTGGAACATCGGATCGTAGAGGTTCACAGCAACCTTCGCGGCAAGCTTCGGGTCTTCCGCAACGTGACCGAGCCAGCGCAGGTCAAACCCGAGACCGTTCCATGCACAGACCATGTGTCCTTTCTCCTGTATGCCGCGCAGGTACCGGAGGATCCCCCGCGCCTTGGAACGAGTCATGTTTACAAGCGGCTGCCCGTCTTTTCCCGTCGAGTACCACACGCGTTCCTCGCCGCCGTGAACCACCGTCGATGCAATGGCAACATTGAACGGCGCATGATCTTCCAGATCCTCGTTTTCTTGGAGGTCGAATACGTCGGAGATCTCGATGTCGAAACTGAGCAATTGCATATCGTCTTAACCTCTCGTCCATGGTTTGATGGGCGGAATGATGGCACAGGCCGCGCCATTCAGGAATGGCTTTGTGGTGTGGGAGTCTCGATAGTCACTACGCGACGCTAAAGGTACCGGCAAGCGTCCCGGTCTTTCTGTTCCTGCGCAGCGCCGTTGCAGCGTTTGAAGTTGCTGAGTTGTTCCAAGAGGCGTTCGAGACTCTTTTCAAGCCGCCTGGAAAATACCCAGCCTTCTCGGTAGCCTGTTTTCCGGTTGAATCTGCTAACGTGGTCGATGATGCCGAGCCGGCGCATTTTGGCGCGGACGGTTTCGAGCGTGCGGCGGCTGATGCCATGTTTGTCCGCGATGGGTTCGAGTACTGGAAGGAATTGGCTGGGCGCCCATTTTAATTCGACGAATACCGCCAGAAAGGCTGCTTGGTGGTATCTGTTTCCTGGGAAAAGGGCGCGAGCCAACTCGTCCAGAGCATCCAGACGGCTGATTCGGCTGTGGTTCATATCGATTTTGGTGCTTGGTGTCATTTTGATGCCTGCCCTTTTGCTCAGAATTGGGCATTTCTGAAGGAGTACTGCGATCCGGGCAATGTTAAAGATACACAGGCCGCACAAGCGTGCGAACTCATTAGTGGACATCCCGCGAAAACCGTGCGAATCCGTGCGATTCGTGCACAACTGGGCACCCTCAAGACCGAATACGTCTGTTCCGCAGTGTTTCAGGAGGCGCTTAATGCCCAATTCCAGTGCCGGATTAGGAGGGTGTTCGCCTTTACATTCTCAGCGCTCTTCTTTTAACCAGTTATTCCTTGGTTTGTCGTCGGGGAATCACAAAAGTGCCCAGTTTTTGGGCCTTCTGTCGCAACTCTATCCGCTGCTTGGCGATGGCAATCGCATGGTGCCTAAGCTCGGCGCCAAAATAGGATTCGACCCACCAGATCCGCTCGTAGGCCTCCACGTACATTTCACTGAATAGGCGCTGGAATCTCCATCGAACGCCCTGCCGAGATACCCCGAAGCGTTGGGCGATCTTGTCGCCATAGTTCTGGCGCAGAACCATTCTCTTGACTCCATCCTCTTTTAGATCTATGAGCATTTGCTTTTCGTCAAACAGCCTCTTCAGGGCTTCCAGGAAATCGCGGTCTTTAGTGGTAAGTTTCATTAGGTGTCACCAGGATCTCTCCGCCGTGCTGCTCAAGCAGGATCTCGCCGGCCTGTTCCATGAACAGGAGGGTCATGAAGCGCCTGACACGATCAAGGCGGCGATTCTCAATGAGGGGTGGAAACGCGTCAAACTGAAACACGGCGCCTGCAAGACGCGAAAGGATCATCCGGCGGTAATCGTCCAACCGATAGATGGGAGCATCGTGAAATGTATGAACATTACTCGTTTGTGCAGCGCCGAGGAATGCGTCCAGCGATTCAAAAAGATTCCCAAGGTCGTCAAAGTCCGGATTCTCGGCCAGGACGAGCGCATTGGAGCGAGAGGCCGCCATGAGGAGCCGATGCTCCTCACGTTGGCGGCGTTTTCTCTCGCGCCATTCAGACATCTTCTCGCGAAAGTACTGAGCATCGATAAGGTGTTCGTCAAATAGGAACTCAGAACGGATAATTTGTCCGCAGTGTGCACAGGCATAGTGAGTCCGTTTGAACACAAGGCGTGCATCACAACAACCGCTGCGCTGGAAGTGGACCGTCGGGTCGATTTCTCCTGCGCAGTGGACGCAGCAAGCACGACTCGGGCCTGTGAAAACAAGCCGCCCACCACAGTTGGGACAGTCATGGCGAGACAACACGACGCGATAGTAGAAATGCCTGGCACGAAGCCGGTAGTCATCGATCCTGGCTTCGACGCGTCGCATTCCGGAAAGAAGAGCATTCTCGATCATCGTGAGCGTGGAAAGGGTTCACCGACCCCGGCATACGTTGTTTGCGAGTCAGTAGTATTTGTCTTCGCTTTGTATGCCGTGGCCGGGGTTCCCCACAAACAGGAAATGCGAGCAAGTATTTAAGGCTTTCGGTTTCGGTGCGGGTCGTCAGGCCAGTCTTCCCATTTGAAGTGCCGTAGCACGCGCCATCGTTCCAACACGTATAGACCTTCGTTGTCCAGTAGCATCAAGTGCTGTCGGGCAGCCTGCAGGCGAGCGCCCGTTTTTTCAATCTCCGTGCGGAATCGTTCTGGCAAGTTCATCTTGGATATCGCCAAGAAGCCCAGCCTTATAAGCCTTGCGAAAAGCTTATAAAGCACCTATACGCGCAGGATTGTACCGGGACATGATCGTCCGTTGATACGTTGGCGCGGTCCCGGCAAAACCATGACTTCAGCGACAATTATTACGGTGTTCAACCACAAAGGGGGCGTAGGGAAAACGACCACGGCTGTTAACTTAGCCGCAGGTCTATGCCTGGGCTACGGCAAACGCTGCCTTGTGGTGGACATGGACCCGCAGGCCAACGCCTCGCGGGCGCTGCTCGGCTTCGAGGCGACTGACGCGCAACCGACCATGCGCGACGTCCTGCTAAACGAAGGCCCTGAACACCGGTGCATCGTGGATGTTGTGGCCAAGACGTCCTTACCCGGCCTGAGCGTCGCGGTGGCAGACCTTAGTCTCTCCGAGGCAGAACTCAAGTTGACGTCGCGCATGAGCCGGGAGCTTGTTCTCCGCGAGTGCCTCGGACCTGCCATCTCTTCATTTGATTTCATCGTCATTGATTGCGCGCCCAGCCTTGGGCTGCTTACGTTGAACGGCCTGGCCGCCGCCCAAGGCGTGGTTATTCCGTGCGAGGCACAATTTCTTAGCCTGAGGGGGCTACGCTACGTTCTCGATGTACTGAACTTGGTCAAGGCGCGGCTGAATCCCGCTATGAGGATCCTCGGAGTCCTGCCCACGAAATTCTATGTCCTCTCAAAGGCGAATAACGAGGCGTTGGATTGCATGCGGAATCTGAAACATGTTCACGTCTTTGATGCGGTCGTGCCGCGGGATGTGCGGGCCGAGGAGGCTCCCAGTCACGGGCGCTCGATCATCGAATACGCGCCCGATAGTCGAGCGGCCGTCCAATATAGAAAATTCGCCGGGGAGGTGCTCACGTTATGTCAAGGCTGAACCTCGACATCTTCAGTTCGCAGCCATCCGAGGCAACTGAGAACAAAAGCGCGGATAGCACATGCGAGGATCGTAATCCACCTCCAGACTCGGGCGGGGATAATACGGGGACGTTGTCAATACCGCCAGCTCAAAAGGACGCGCCTGCAGTGGAAAGCCCGCGCTTCGTGCCGGTCGGTTTTTATGCCGAGCAATTACGCATGCTCGACGAAGCGGTGTTGAAACTCCGCAGGGCAGGACACTGGAAGGCGTCAAAATCCGGCATAATTCGGAGCCTGATTGAAACGCATTCGCATGAACTCGATCGAGTGTGGATCGAAAAGCGACGATAACGAATTCTGTATCGGGATTTGCAGATGTTCTCGGCACGGGCGACAAGCGAATCCGTATGGTTTTCTTTTTGCTGACGTTCTCTTATACTGGATTTGAAGGGTCTGGTGACGCAAGCGTGAAATTGAGCCTGCTGCAAAAGGGCGTTCAATTTTTGTCACGACGGAAGCGCCAGCCAAGTGCAGGTGTACGATGATGAGCCATATCAGGCGCGCGGCGTTTTGCATTGGGGCGGCCCTGGCGTTTATGACAGGCGCGTACGGCTGGGGCGATACGCTTCATGCTTTGTTTCTCGCGGATACGGATGACC
>CAIYET010000160.1 GCA_903925285.1 Candidatus Hydrogenedentota bacterium
GCGGAGAAGGCAACACAGGCCGAGTTCTGAAGGTGGCGTGCAACCGGTTGCACGTCGCATGGAATCTCAGTTTTCACACTGTCTTGTACATCACGGACCAGTGATGTACAGGTTTTCCGCAATGAAGCGTACAACTTACAGCTTTTTTCGGGCTGGAAAGGAGGAAAATGACGAAGAAAGCGGTCTGCTACATCCGTGTTAGCACCCAAGAGCAAGTCCTTCACGGAGTGAGCCTCGATGCGCAAGAGGAACGGCTGGGGGCCTATTGCGTGATGCAGGGGTTGGATGTCATCCAGACATTTCGGGAAGAGGCTGTTTCCGCGAGTAAGGCTCTCAACACCCGCCCCAAAGGGATTGAGATGTTGGAACTGGTGCGGAAGAAGAAAGCCGGGCATATCGTTGCCCTCAAGCTGGACAGGCTCTTTCGCAACGCGGAGGATGCACTACGGCAAACATCGGCTTGGGATTCGACTGGCATCACGTTGCATCTGGTAGATATGGGCGGGCAGTCGTTGTGTACGTCATCAGCGATTGGCCGGATGATGCTTACGATGATGGCCGCGTTCGCCGAATTCGAGCGCAACCTAATTTCGGAACGGACCTCTGCGGCCCTTCAGCATAAGAAAGTCCATCTCCAACCCTATGCTCAACTGCCATTTGGTTTTGACCGCAAGGGCGACTTGCTCGTTGTCAACGAATCCGAGTTGGATATGGTGCGGCAGATGCAAGGGTGGCGTGCAACCGGTTGCACGTTGAGAGCGATTGCTGGCCGATTGAACAAGGCGAAAGTCCCCGCGAAAAACGACGGGCAATGGTATGCGTCTACAGTGCGGCAGATTCTGAGCAATCCAATCTACAGCATCATTGGAAAGGAGGAGTGACGAATGGAGCAATGCAGACGATGCCGCCACTCGTTTCATGCGCGGAATGAGCTTCGATGCCGAAAAAGGATGATGCAACTTTGCCGGTATGAGGGCAATGTTCAGAGGCTTGAAATGGTGCAGGGACTGTGTTCTGTGCTCAATACCGCCGATGACTGCTCGGTGTTCAGACCGAAGTTGTTCCATTGGCTGAAGGATTTGTTGAACAGGCTCTGACATGTTGTGGCGTGAACGATTGAGTGACTTGACGGGCGGCGTCTCGATATGGGGCGCCGCCCATTGCTTTCATGACGATTTGAAAGGAGAAATTCATTATGACACATCTTGCCGGAAGATGTTCATGTGGTAGAAAGCAGCATTACCCAACGAATGCCGTACTGGGAACATCCTGGACCTGCTGGAAGTGTGGCCGGACCTGGACGTTGTCTACACAGGGAGAACCGCTGTTTGTCCATCGCTCGAAACCGCCAAGGCTAGGGCTGAATCCTAACCTTGGCTGCAACCCGATGCTTCTGGTAGCGCTGGCCGGAGTCTGGTTTGCCGATATGGCGATGGATGCATACCTGACGGCGGTGAGGATGTTGAGCCGGGGGTAGAGCGCGGCGGTGGAGAAAAGGACGGCTTGGGTGGGCCGTTCTTTTTTTTGCTCCAGATTTCCTGCCACAGAGGAACAAGTTCTCCCCACTCCCATCAGGATGTCCCCTCCGGTTGTTTTCGCACATACTTATTATACGAGGCTTGTTCCCAGCCTTGAGCCTGCAACATCTCGGCAAGTTTGGCGCGGAACCGCTTTCTCCTTGCAATTTCGGTCTGTTGGCAATGTCCGCTGGGAACAATCAACCCTATGTTGACAGTGACTCGCGACTTGTCCGGGGACCACTTGAGCCAAGGATGATCGTCATTTGAGGCGACAAGCCGAGCGATTGTCTGGCAGTGTTCCGCAGGATTGTACTTTGGCGACATAGGCGTAAGTTGTCGGCGACGAGTATCCTCCATTACCGCACGTTTCTTTTCGAGGTCAACAGTCCATTCTTGTACTTCGGCCCGCGTGGAACCATTCACTGTCGCACCATGGCGCTCAATGAAGAACGTAAACACTGGAGGATCCCATGCAGGATTCTCAATTCGTTCAGATTTCAATTTATAGGCAAACAATTTGCTGCTATCTTCACTTTGAATATATGGCCAGACCTTCTTGAGCAGTGAGGCGACTTCTTCAGGGAGACGTTCGGGCCAGCCCTGAGCCTTGAGTTCGTCCAAACGGGTAGTCAGCTTTGAAAAGACATCTTCGTGGACGTTCATAATGTGCCGTTCTCCAATGTCGATTTTCACATCAGGGAACATCTATCTTATCACAAGCATCCCCTGCGGTCATCAAGTCAGCAGGATTGCGAACCGTGGAGTTCCGGGAGACGGGACCGGCGA
>CAIYET010000161.1 GCA_903925285.1 Candidatus Hydrogenedentota bacterium
GTGCTTGATGAGGCGTTTTGCTTCCTCGTCCGTCCGTTTCTGGTGTTCTCGATCGGTCTCATTCTTCCGTTGCTTCGGAACAAGCCCGGCGAGCACGACTGCCTGGCGCGCCCAATCGAGCGCCTTTTGCCAGGCATCCCGATGGTCCTCGGAAACGGGGGATTCTTCCTGCGTTTCCTCGATAACGGGCTCAGCAGGCGTTTCCTCGGTGGTTTCTTCTACCGGTTCTTCCTCGGCTTCTTCCTCGGAAGACACGCTCGCTGTTACCTGTTCCTTCTGTAGTTTCGTAAGCAGATCTTTGAGGCCCTTGGGGTCTTGGTGGAGCATGGTTTCGAGGCGAACCAACGGCAGGACCGGCTCGCGGCCAATGTTCAGGAAGACTTGCGGGCCTTCGCCCTCGTCGGCGCGCTTGAGACGGTAGTCGAGAAGCCCCTGGTAAATGAGGCCGATGAATTCCGTGCGCAGTTGTGTGTAATCCACGGGGCCTTCGACGAACGTCTTCTGGCGGCCACGGACCACGGGCAGCGGTCCGCGTAGCAGCTTGCGCAGCACGTCGCGCACCGTGGCGTCGGAGACGGGCAGGTGTTGTTCCAGCACGTATAGCGCCCGCGACACCGGGTCGGAATCGTCTTCGCGTCCAGGACGGAATAGAGCGCCGCCATATGCGCGCAAGGTGAATCCGCCATGCGGGGAACCGTTATGGATAAGCCGAAAGAGCGCGGTAAGACGCGGCCAGGCCGAATGGGCATTGAAGAGGTTGTGCGCGCCACCGTCGTCACGGACCCCTTCTTCAAGTAGTTCGTACAACGACCGTACGCCGTAGGATTGCGCGAAAACGGGGTCATTGACTGGCAAGAGTCCACGCGATTCAGCAAAGAGACACACGGCGAGGCGCATTACCACGCGTACGCCGGCCTGATACAAGGCGTCGAGCACTTCCCGGTCGGACACGCGGTGATCGGTGGCCGGTGGCTGGTGGCCGGATGGAGATTGGTGGTCAGCGGCTGGTGGTTGGTTGCTGGCCACCGGCCACGGACCACAGGCCACTACTTCCAACAAATCGGCGTTCGCCCGATTCTCGGCGGATACTTCCTCCATGAGGAACTCGATAGCTTGCCGGACATTCTCGCGTAACACGCTGGAAAGGTCTGCCTGGCGCTTGCGAGATTCCTCGATGGCTTCCAGCAGGAAGGGCGAACCGCTATCGCCCGGTTTAACGGATTCCGGGGCGAGCAATAGCCGCAGTCCGGCTAGTTCATCCGCGCCGTCCTCGTCCTCAAACCAGCGTTCTGCTTCCCACTCGCACCAGGACTCGAAGTCCAGGCCCGCATAGACGAGGCGGAATTGGCGGCCATTGGTCAGGAGTCCCAACCGGCTTCCGGTGCCGCGCAACAATTCCAGAAAGCGCGCATACGCGTTCCTGCCACGGCCTCTTCCCACTTGGGCGGAGGTATCGGCTGCGATGAGCAGCGCCGCCCTGGACTTGGTGTCGTCGGCAAAGAGCACGCGATGTGGACGCAGGCTTTCGGTCCGATTGCCAATGCGTACCATCGTGCGGAGGTTCTCGGGAATGTCGTTGCTCTTGGCAAGACGGCCATTCTGGTGCCCGAGACAGGTCCCGAACAAAGCGTCCACCCATTCCAGAATTGGGCGGTCTTCCAGTCGATCCTTGCCGTTCACGTCTGCGGGAGCAGTCTGCGCGCGGAACCGCGTGTAGGCATCCCGAAGCGCCTGGCCTTTATGCCAGGGCAATCCCACCGGCATGGAGGGAAAACGGTCCACGAGAACCACGGGAGACAGCAACAACCCTTGATGACGCAACCGCGACCACCACGCATGTAGGGAGTCCTCCCGGCGCATCATTTCAGGTCCTCCGCCGTCGCCGGAACGATGTACTGAATGGCGAGAGGCAGGACCCGGACCTCACGCAGAGCGTAGCGGCGCGGGAGCAACGCATTCAGCCGATTATCCTTCTCGCGCTCCAGTTGCGTGCGTGTATGCTCGATGTCGCGGCTGAGAATCGTAACCTGTTCTTCGACCTCGCGCAGTTGCCGCTCCGCGCGGAACTGGTCTTCCTGTAGCAACCACAGTTGGGCCGATTCCGCCTCGGCCTTCCAGAGGCTTTCGGCGAGCTTGCGCAGTTCCCGTTCTCGCGAGGTGTCCGCGAGTTCTTTCAACCGAGACTCGTAGATATCCGAGAGAGCGGCCTTCTCCCGTTGAAGCGTATGCTTGGCGGCTTTTTCCAGACTGGCGCGTAGCGCTTTCTCTGTCTTGCCCATGAAGCTTTCCAGCAGCCCCTTGTGAGGGCGCCAGCGCGCACGGAGCGTGCGCCACCATGATTCGCGCTGTTCCTCGGACCTAATGGGCAGCAGTTCGTCTCGAAGGATGCTGGTCTCGAAATCCGGCTCCACGCGTTCAAGCGCGTCACCCTCCACGCGAAAGACCGCGGCGCGCACTTCGTCGTGGAGCGGTTCCCGGAGTTCGTTGATGGCCGTCACAATGTAGTGGAACGCCAGCAACGCCTCGAAGCCGCCGTGATGCACACAGCCAACCGTCCAACGGTAGACGGGGTCGTGGCCGGAGGGCGCGTGCAATTCTTTCGAGAGCGTCGCCAAGGCTTGGCGCATGACGGGATGACTCAGGCGCATGAGCACCTGATGTTTCTTCAACCGCATAACGCGGCGTCCGTTGACCTCCTCTTCGACCAGGGCTTGGTCGAACACCAGCTCCATGCGGTCGCTGCGGGGGCCGACGGTGAGCGTGCTACGGACAAGCGATTCCCAACGGGGCGGCGGGCTGAGCCTGAAGAAGCCCGGCTTGCCCGTGATCTCCTCAAGCATGCCTTGGCCCTCGATGCGGATCGCGGAGCGCATGATCTCGATGAGGGTCTCCGCAGAGATGCCCAAGCGAAGCTCAGTAGCCTCCAACAATTCTCTGGCGCGCTTGGTGAGATCAACGATTTGCGCGCCGGAAGATTTGCCCAATTCCAGCTTCTCGGCGCTTCGGCTACGCTCCTCTTCGATCTGCAGGTCAATGTCTGCCTCGGCAATGGTGAAGCCTTCGAAGTGCCGCTGGATGGAGTTTGCAAGGACATGCTCGACGCTGCCGAGATCCTCTTTAACTTGGTCCACCTTCGCCGCAACCTTAAACAGAAATTCCATGTCTTCGTCTTGGTTTGAACGGAAGTAGAAGACGCTGACATCGCGGACTTGGCCGTGACGCGACACGCGGCCATTGCGCTGCTGGATTTTCGTTGGCGACCAGGCGATGTCGAAATGAATTACCCAGCGGCAGCACTCCTGCATGTTGATGCCTTCGGACGCGGCGTCCGTGGCGATGAGCAACCGTACGGGCGCGGCAGAATCTTCAAAGGCTTGCTGGACCTCTTCGAAGTCGGAGGCGGACATGCCGCCGTAGAGCAGGTTCAATGTGTTCTTGTCGAAACCTTCCTGCAGCAATCGTTGTTCAAGGTATTGCAGGGTTTCCTTATATTCGGTGAAGACAATCAGTCGTTCATCGTCGCGGAGCTTGCCGCCCTTCGTGAACAGGTTCTGCTTCACCCAGGAAACGAGTGCATCTATCTTTGAGTCTGAACGTCCGGCAAGTTTGCTCAGCGCCCGCTCATCCTGAACGGTACGCCGGTCATAACCCAATGCTTCCAACGCCCTGTTCACCTGCTGAATCAGTTGCTGCAACCGATCTTCTTTGCGGCGTAGCCATGCGCCCCCGAACCGTGCCGCATCCTCTTCCGCCGTGGTGCGTTCCGAGTCGCTACGGACCTCGTCTTCGGCGCGGTGCGAGGACGTGTGTGCCAGATCGAACAGCAGATTCGTTTCCTGCTCCGGCTCCTCTTCGATGTGGCGCCACCACGTTCGCGCAAACGCAAAGGGGCAGGAAAGTAGACGCTTGGTGAGAATGGAGAAGATGAAACTCGCGACCCAGCGTTCCGATGCGCTGCCCGATGCTTGCAGCAACACCGTGCCCTCGCGACGATATTCGCGCAGGGCGGAGTAAAGCGCGATTTCCTGCGGTGTGAGGCATACCGCCAGTTCCTGCGGCGGCAACTGTTCTGCAAACGGCGGGCGGAGCAAATGACGGTTGATGTCGTCCTTGAGGCGCCGTATGCGAACTTCGGAGAGGCGCTGGTGGTCCCGGACGTCCATCTGGGTCTTCAACTGAAAGCGAACCGGGTCGAGCAATTCGAGCAGCCCCGTGAAGCAGACGGTCTTGCCGTTGTGCGGCGTAGCGCTCAGAAACATGCGGTGCTCGAACAGGAAGCGGATGTCCCGCAACATGCGGGTGCGCTGGCTGGCTCGGCTGCCGTTCTGCGGGGCGAAGTTGTGGCATTCGTCCACGATGAGCAGATCCCATGGCGCGTGCGGACCTGTCTGGCCGAATGGATTGCCGTCGTCCGTCGCACCGGAGGCCTGCAGAAACTGCTGGAGAATGTCCGGCAGGCGAAGGTAGTCCATCGAAGTGATGACGCGCGGATAAGCTTTCCACGGATTTGTGTCGATGCCGAGCCGCCGACGAAGTTGGAAGGTCGAATCGGAATCGATGATCTCGAAATCGAGATTGAACTTGCGCTTCAGTTCGTAACGCCACTGACGCTGAAGCATGGCGGGGCTGATAATCAAAATGCGGCGAATACGCCGGCGCAGAAGTAACTCCTCGAGCACGAGACCCGCTTGGATGGTTTTCCCGAGTCCGACCCCGTCGGCCAGGAGCAAACTCACGCGCGGCATTTCCAGCGCCTTTAGCACCGGTTCCAACTGATAGGGGTGCACCTGAATGGCCGAATTCCAGACCCCGAGGATAGGTTCATCTTCGATACCATCGGTGGCGCGCAAGCGGTTTAGGCGCGACCAGCGGTGCGCGTTAATGAAAGCGCGAAGCACGGAAGGATTGTCCGGCCGCTTTTCGTCGACGAGCGGTAACGATGTGGTCCCGAATACGCGCGCGCTACTCTCAACTTCCCAAAGAATCTGGTCAGCTTGCGGGTGCCGATAATCGTCAAAATACTCGACCTCGACCAGGTGAACTGTGCCCTGCGGTCCGCGGCTATCGTAGGGCAGAACGGAGCGCACCGCACCCAAGCGATTTCGCACCTGAACCGCTTGGCCAACTTCCGGGATTGTCACGGCAGCCCGATTCATATTTCAACGTTCCTTTGACTTGGCGTCGCCGCGCCGCCGGACTTGACCCACGCGTCGACCTCGGACTTCTTGAACTTCCAGAGTCTTCCAACTTTGTGAGCGGGAAGCCGCTGCTTCTCAATCCAGCGGTATGCAGTGTCTCGGCTGACGCCAAGGTGGATGGCGATTTCCTCTAAGGAAGACCAACGTTCTTCCATCTTTGCTTTCCCCGCTGTGCCAAATAAACCAGACTCATTCA
>CAIYET010000162.1 GCA_903925285.1 Candidatus Hydrogenedentota bacterium
GCGTATTGGGACGTCGAACTGCGGGAATAGCGGAAAGGATGAAGGATGAAGGATGAAGGATGAAAAAGGAATAGCACTGGTAGATTTATCCTTCATCCCAGAGACGCAAGATCTCCGCGCCTCGGTTCATTCTTATACACTCTCGGACCGTGCCGTTCCGGGCATGCGCGTCATCGTGCCTTTCCGCACAAGTTTGAATCGTGTCGTTGTCCTAGTCATCGCCGGAAAGGATGAAGGATGAAGGATGAAAAAGGAAGAGCACTGGTAGATTCATCCTTCATCCTTCATCCTTCATCCTTGAAGCGGATGGGCACGGCTCCATTCGCGGAAGTCGCTCTGCCGCTTCCCGTCGATCAACTGTTCACGTACGGTATTCCCGACGCGCTCTCCGACCGTGCCGTTCCGGGCATGCGCGCCATCGTGCCTTTCCGTAACAAGTTCGAAACCGGCTATATCGTGTCGTTGTCCGAGTCGTCGCCAGTCGAAGCGCCACGCCGTATTGTCGACCTTCCCGACCACCAACCGGTCTTCGCGCCGGACATGATCCGGCTCTGTCAATGGATCGCGGATTACTACTGTTGTTCGCTCGGCGAAGCGCTGCAAACCGCCGTACCCGCCGGTCTGAAGATGCGCACGACGATGCGCTACACGCTTCAGACCGATCTGTTGACTGCGGGCCGGTACTCGGAGCGGCAGCGCAAGGTGATCGCGGAATTGTTCAATCGCGGACCTCTGATGGAAACGCAGATCGCGGCAACGGTAGGTCGCGCGTCGTTGAGCAATACGCTGCAATCGCTGGTCGCACGCGGCGTGTTGTTCGCAGAACCCGTCGTCACGGGGCCGGGCGTCTCGATGGCGACGGAAACGTATGTCAAGCTGATCGAAGAACGCATTCCGCCTGCGGATGAACTCGAACGGCTTCAGCGGACCGCCCCGAAACAGGCAGCGGTCTACTTCGACTTGTTGCACGGCGCCCCGGATCAACCCTCGACGCTGCTGTTCCAGAAGCATGGCGTCACGTCGTCAATATTGGCGGCGCTCGAGAAGCGCGGACTGCTCGCGCGGTACGAACGCGAGTACTGGCGTACGCCGGAATTTCCCGCGGACCCGCGCGCCCGCGAAAAGATGCGGCTCAACGCTGGACAGCAGGCCGCGTATGACGCGATCGCGGCGGCGATGACGCGCTCGGAATTTCAGACGTTCCTGCTCCACGGCGTGACGGGTTCCGGCAAGACGGAGGTCTACCTTCAGGTGATCGAATACGCGCTGTCGCTGAATCGAGGCGCGATCCTGCTCGTGCCGGAGATCGCGCTGACGCCGCAAACGGTAGGCCGCTTCGTGGCGCGGTTTCAGGAACGGATCGCGGTGTTGCACAGCGCGCTCGGGAAAGGCGAACGATACGACGAGTGGCGCCGCGCGCAATCGGGCGAGGTCCGCATTGTCGTCGGCGCACGCTCGGCCATTTTCGCGCCGTTAAAGGATCTCGGCATCGTCATCGTCGACGAGGAACACGATACGTCGTATAAACAGGGCGATACCCCGCGATACCACGCACGCGATGTGGCGGTCATGCGTGCGAAAATGGCGAACGGGATCTGCGTGCTCGGTTCGGCGACGCCGTCCATCGAGTCGTACTACAACTGTGTCGAAACAGGTAAGTCAGTGTGCCTCGACATGCCCAATCGCGCCACACGTGGCCACCTGCCCGCCGTGCGCCTCGTGGACATGCGTGAGGAAACCAAGGAACTTGGCGGGCAAATCATCTTGTCGCGCATCCTCGAGGAGGAGGTCAATCGCCGCGTCGAGGCCCACGAGCAAGTCATTCTGCTGCTAAACCGGCGCGGGCATTCGCCGTTCGTACTTTGCCCGAAATGCGGCTGGGTGGCGGAATGCACCGAATGCAGCGTCAGCCTGACCTATCATGCGCGCGGTGCATTTTTGAGTTGCCATTACTGCAACGCACGCCACGAGATCCCGCCCGTGTGCGGCGATTGCGGATTCAACCCGTTGCTGTTCCTCGGGATGGGCACGCAGAAGGTCGAGGAATACCTCGTGCGGGCGTTCCGCACCGCGCGCGTCGAGCGGATGGACGCGGATACGACGGCGGGCAAGGGCGGCCACGCGAAGATCCTCGGCCGTTTCGCGGCGGGCGATATCGATATTTTGATCGGCACGCAGATGATCGCCAAAGGCCATGATTATCCGGGCGTGACGCTCGTCGGGGTGTTGAACGCCGATTCGAGTCTTTCATTGCCGGACTTCCGTGCCGCCGAGCAGACGTTCCAACTCATCACGCAAGTCGCGGGACGTGCGGGGCGCGGCGACCGGCCCGGCGAGGTTGTCGTGCAGACGTATCGTCCTAATCACTACGCGATCCAGGCCGCGATGGGGCACGACTACGCCGCCTTCTACGCCCACGAGATCGCCGAGCGCAAGGCCGCCGCCTACCCGCCGATCCGCCGTATGGCCAACTTCGCAGTCGAATGCGAGAAGCCCGACATAGCCGGCAAGGCCGCCGGACTGCTCAAGCGTATCGTGACCGAACAGATCGAAACGCTCGGATTCAAAGGCATCGAATTGCTCGGCCCGGCGCCCGCCATCGTCGCGCGCGTCATGAATAAGTATCGTTGGAATCTGGGCGCGTTATCGAGAAGCGCCCAGCGCCTGAACGCCCTCGCCCGCGCCACGCGCATCGCATTTCAGAACCAACCGGAAATGGGAACGGTCCACCTCAAAGTCGACCTCGACCCATACGGGACGTTTTGAAACACCGTTCACGGTGTCACACATTTTCGCAAATCGCTCTTGCTTTCGATAGGCAACTGCGGAATTGCGTTTTGAGGCGCACGTCAAAGCCCTTCAGGACGCGTGGGAGCATCGGGATCGGGAACGACACCGACGACGGACGACGCTTCCTTCGCAAGCCGTTCTATATTCCAAAGTTTCGCGTACTTGACGAAGACGGTCACGCCGTACAGTCCCGCCAGGATTAGCCCGTGATAACCATCCAGGAAACCGCGCTTCAGGACGTACATCGAAAAGAACCGCCAGAACGGGCGGAATGTCAAATGCACGAACCCAGCGCGTTTGCCGCGTTCATAGGCGTCCTGCGCGCCCCATGACGTGTAACGGAGCAACGTGCGGAAAAACTCGGGTAGGCTGCGATACGCGTCGTGAAGCATCGGCTCGTGGATGCGCCCGACGGTCCCGTCGACGACGATGCGCGGATGGACGCGACATTCGGTGTTTCGTCCCTTTTTCGTGCGGAACAGGCGGCTGTTGTAATCGCGTTCCCAGCCGCCGTGCATAATCCGTTTGCCGAGGAAATACGAAAAGCGGCGGATGTAGTAGAGGTCGTTGCTTTTCGGATCGTCGATGACTTGTTTGATTCGCGCGGCCAGTTCGTCGGTGACCCATTCGTCGGCGTCGAGGATCAGCGTCCATTCGGTCTCGATCTGGTCGATAGCCCAGTTTTCCTGCGCAGCGTGATTGATGAACTCGTGCGTGACCACATGCGGCGTATAGCGCATCGCGACCTCGTCGGAACCATCGTTCGTAGCAGGATCGACGACACAGAAGATGTCGTCGGCCCATTTCACGCTGTCAAGCCCGCGCGGCAAGCGGTCGCCAGCGTTGGGAACCAGTATCAGTACCGTAATCGAGCCCATGGGATACTCCTCTGTTACTGTTATTTATCCTCGATAATTTCCAGCGGGGCCATGCTGGCCATGAAGATTCCTACTTGGCCGGTATGGAATCGTACTCTTGCCTTCAAACTCTTCCCTGCAGCCGACGCCGAATTTCGAGTGCATCGAGAACACGTGCGGCAGCAACCCTTTCTTCAATTTTACCTGGTAAACGAAATCGAACTCAAGGTCTTTGGCTTCGGCGCGACATTTTGCGCCGCTCTACGGGCGCTTAAGCAGGACGTAGTTTTTGTGTTCGCCGATGCAATATCCGGTTGCCTTCTCGATTATATCGCTAAGGAAATTTCTCGCGTCGCGAGAGTCCCACTGGGCAAGGATTGAACGGGGTTCGAAGACCCAATCCTGGTTATCGACGAGATCGCGCATCACCGCCGGATGCGCACCTGTAAAGCGTTTCAGTCCGTAACAGGCCCTGTATTGGAAGTCGTCGAAGTTGTCATCGTGTGCATTCCCGTACCACCATCGGTGCAAGCACTTGTTCTTCTGCCCCATCAGTGGCGGCGGCTTCACCCATCCATAATGGAAAATGGAGGCGTTCGACGCAACCACACGAGGCTTGCGTTCGCCGACGCGAAACCCTTGGGCATCTCCAACACTACGCACACCGGAAGAACGTTTGATAACACGGACTTCGTTTCGATACCAGTTTCGCGCGGTGGCCACAACGCCGAAAGCGCCGTAGAAGTGAACATATCGAAACAATAAACCTTCCACTTCCGGGTCATCGAGGTGGTCTTCCATGCTCTTGCGGATCGCCGCGAGATCTTGTTCGTGGACCACCTCGTCGGCTTGCAGGTAGAAGCACCAATCGCCTTCGCACCGACTCAGCGCCTCATTTGTTTTTTCGCTGAGAATCAACCCGCCACTGGTCTTCGACGTGTCCCAGAATGAGTCGAACAAACGGATCTTCGGGTCGGAAATGGACTGGATCAGTCCTCGAGTATTGTCTTCGCTCTGACCCACGCCGACGACGAATTCATCGACAAGAGGCAGTATCGAACGGATCGATTGGACCACGGGATAACTCATGAGTCCGGCGTTTCGTATGATTGTGAAACCGCTAACCTTCATGAGATGGATCCCACTACCCCAGTCGTCGGGACTTAGAAATTGTCGTGGTGGTACAGGAGCCGTCCGCAGTAACTGCACGCGTGCTGCCGCGTGTTGCCGAGGATCTCGTTGGCGATTTGCGGCGTGACGCGCATGTGGCAGCCGTTGCAGGTTTCGTTGATGAGTGCGACGACGGCGGGGCCGGTCTTTTTGTTGGCGCGGATGCGGCGGTACTTGAGGAGCAGGTCAGGCGGCACCTGGGCGGCCAACGGCTCGCATTCGCGTTCGAGTTCCTGGCGCTCGTGGACGGCTTCGGTAAATTCGGTGTCGATTGCAGCGCATTGGCCGTCGATGTCCTCGAGTTCGGCCTTGATCCGCTTCTTGTCTTCATCGAGCCGCGCCTTGGACTCGTCGCGTTCGACCATGATGGCGATAATGCGCTCTTCCTTGAGGCCGACCTGTTTCTTGAGCATTTCGATCTCGTGCAGCAGCGCCTGATATTCGTCGTTCTTCTTGACCTGAAGCAACTGCTGGTCGTACTTGCGGATCTGGGTCTGCTTCAGGTCGATTTCAGTTTCGCATTCATGCTGTTCGAGCGCCAGGGTCTTGCACATCTTCTCTCGATCGGCGATTTCATCGGCGAGCCGTTTGCGGTGGATATCGAATTTGCTTTTTTGTTTTGGGATTTCGACTTCACGGGCTTTCAGCGCTTCGATGCGCAGATCCAGTTCCTGCAACTGCAATAGGATCTTCAAAAATTGTACCTCCTTATCAGCCGACTAGAAGTTAGGAGCTAGGAGTTAGGAGTTAGAATAACTCCTAACTTTTAACTCCTAACTCCTAACTCCTATTCCCTACTCCGATGCTCAACTGTCTGGCGCGGCGCACACGCACTGCTACGGGGCGCGCGAAATGGCGATCTCGCCTGTTCGTACAATCTCGCGGATGCCGAAGGGGCGCAGCATATCGATGAACGCCGCCACCTTGTCCTCGGATCCGGTCACTTCCAGAATCATCGAATTCGCGCTGCAATCCACCACTTTGGCGCGGTAGATCGAGACGATTTCGAGCGCTTCGCTTCGCTGTTTGCTGCCGGCGCCGACCTTGATCATCACGAGTTCGCGTTCGACGAAATCCTCGGCGGTCAGGTCGCGCACTTCGATGGTGTCCACGAGCTTGTTCAACTGTTTGATGATCTGTTCGAGGACCCGGTCATCGCCATGAACCACGACCGTCATCCGCGAGACGCGGGGATCCTCCGTCTCGCCGACACAGAGGCTGTCGATATTGTAGCCGCGTGCGCTGAACAAGGCCGACACGCGCGCCAGCACACCGAAATGATTTTCGACCAACACGCTGATGGTATGCTTCATACTTCCGCCACTTCGCTAATTATACCGGAGCATCGCCTTGGCGACACCCGATACCAGGAATTCCGTCACACCGTCTGCGGCCCGATCCAGCATAGACTCGCAGATCTCGCGTTCGTCCGGCGCGAATGTGCCAAGCACATGCTCGACCAACTCGGCGCCCGGATTTCGCCCGACACCGACCCGCAAGCGAGAAAACGCTTTGGTGCCTACCGATTGGATGATGGACTTCAGGCCGTTATGGCCGCCATCGCTTCCTTCTTCCCTAAACCGCATCTTGCCGAGCGGCAGGTTTGCATCATCCGCTACCACGAGTATCTCTGCGGGTTCGCTGTTTGTATATCGCATGGCCCGCGCCACGCACTGCCCGCTAAGATTCATAAATGTCAGCGGTTTCACGAGCAAGACGGCAGCACCATCGTTCGTCGCGCGAGCGATTAATCCGCCATATTTCTCATGGTCGAAGGCCACGTTCCATCGCCGGGCCAGTTCATCCAGCACGCGGAAACCGACATTGTGCCGCGTAAACCGATATTCCGCACCGGGATTGCCGAGTCCGATTATGATCTTCACGCCGCAAAGCTCCAGGCTTCAGCATCCAGTCTAGCTTCAGGCTGGCGCCTGAAGCCTGAAGTTATCCTTTTATTTCTTCTTCGAGTCCTTGTCGTCTTTCTCGTCCTTATCCTTACGATCCGTGATCGTTTCAGGTGTGGCGCCTTCGGCTTCGGCGCCTGCGGCGGCTTCCACTACTTCCTTCACGACCCGAGGCGGATGGACCGCAACCACCTGACGTTCCGGATCGGACATGATCGCGACATCCGGCGGAACCTGCAAAGCAGAAACGTGGATCGAGTCGTTAATGTGAAGGCCGGACACGTCTACGACGACTTCATCGGGGACGTTCAGCGCCAGGCATTCGACTTCGATCTCGCGCATCTGGAGATCCAGCACGCCGCCGTCGACGAGACCGGGCGCCTGCCCAACGAGCCGGACAGGAACTAGCGTCACGATCTTTTCGTCCAGACGGATCCGCAGGAAATCGACGTGCGTCGGCGCGCCTCGCAGCGGATGATACTGAACCGCCTTGATCAGGGCAGGCGTGTTCAACGCGACATTGTCGTCTACATCGAGTTGGACGATGGCATGTTTGCCACCCCGTGCGCGATGAATGAGCGTTTCGAACGTACGCAAGTTGACGATGAGCGACACCGGGTCTTGGCCGCCGCCATAGAGTACGGCAGGCACGGCGCCCGCCTTGCGCACCTTACGGGCCTTTTCCTTGCCGCTCGCCGGGCGTGTGGCAACATTGAGTGTTTGCAGTTCCATGTGTCGCTACCTCCTCGTTAGGCTTCAGACTTCAGGCTTCAGGTCGCGATGTTCTTCCTGAGGCCTGAAGCCTGGCGCCTGTAACCTTAAACAAACAGACTACTGACGGATTCCTCTTCATGAATACGGCGAACCGCTTCGCCGATGTACGATGCGAAAGACAACACGTTGATCTTTGGCTCGGCGGCGGCGGCGGCGGTCAATGGGATCGTGTCGCCCACGACCACTTCGTGCAGCACCGACTCGCGCAGGCGGGCAATGGCCTCGCCACTGAGCACGGGGTGCGTCGCGCAGGCCATCACGTCGATGGCGCCCGCTTCCTTGATGGCGTTTGCGGCCTTTACCAGCGTGCCGGCCGTGTCGATCATGTCGTCGAAGATGAGCGCGTGCTTGCCTTCGACCGCGCCGATGATGTTCATGACCTCGGCCACATTTTCCTTCGGTCGGCGCTTGTCGACGATTGCCAACGGCGCATCGAGCCGATTGGCGAATTCACGCGCGCGCATCACGCTACCCGTATCCGGCGAGACCACCACAAGATTCTCGATCTTGCGGCTGACCATGTATGAACCGAACACGGCGTCGCCACGCAGATGATCCACGGGGATATCGAAGAATCCCTGGATTTGCCCGCAATGGAGATCGATGGTTAGCAGGCGGTTGGCGCCAGACGCCGCCATCAGGTTTGCGACGAGTTTCGCGGAAATGGGCACGCGCGGCTTGTCCTTGCGATCCTGACGTGCGTACCCGAAGTACGGCATCACGGCCGTCACCCGGTCCGCCGAAGCGCGCCGCGCCGCATCGATCAGGATAAGCATCTCCATAAGATTGTCGTTGACAGGCGGCGAAGAACTGTTCACGATGAATACATCGTACCCGCGCACGTTCTCGCCGAGTTGCACACGGATTTCGCCATCGCTGAACCGTCCCACCGAGGCCTTACCGAGTTCGAGATTCAGGTGAGCGCAGATCCCCTGCGCCAGCGTGGATGACGCCGTTCCACTGAAGATCTTAATGTCCTTGCTAAAGGCCATACTGAACACCTATATTTTCAGTTCCAAGCAACAGACTGCAACCCGAAACCCGGCTCATCGAGCCTGAAATCTGGCTGGGGCGGAAGGACTCGAACCTCCGAATGCCGGGACCAAAACCCGGTGCCTTACCAACTTGGCGACGCCCCAACGTGCATGTAAAGGATTCGCCCCGCAGCATGAATCACCACGGAAAGTTCGGTGAGTATATCAATCGCTCGGAACCTAAGTCAATTGAACAGTAAGGCTGTAGGCTGTAGGCTGTAGGCTGTAGGAAGTGCGAGCCTACAGCCTCACTTCCTACAGCCTACAGCCTTTTTCATCCTTCATCTCTTGTGGGTATTTGTCGAATTGCACTTGCGGTGTCGTTCTGACATAATAGCGGACGAAGTTGGGGTTTCATAGGGGACCAATGCCCATGGGCGCACGTGATAGGGTCACGCGTTCGGACGGGGTAGCCGGTAAGATACCCGTGGATGGACGATTGTCTTTAGCCGGTACCCTCCGTTTCCAGCGCTGGTTGGTGTGGCTGGCGCTTGGCTCGTTGTTGCTGGGTGGCGGCATCGAATTGACGGGGCGGTATCTGTACATTTTCCTTGGCGTCGGCTACGCCATTACAGGCACGCTGACGCTGCTCGCGCTCGTCGTGGCTTGCGCGCCCTCGATCTATGTATTCCGCCGCTTACGCACGACGCCATGGGTCGTTTGGACCATCACGGTGGGAGCGGCGCTGTGCATCATGTCGCAAGCGATAAGCATGGCCGATTTCGCTTCAATGCCCCTTGTCGCTCCGACCATTGTTTTCCTAAATCGTGCTGTCTCGATCGAGGACGTGGTCTTGATCGTCGGCCTCTTTTTGTTGAGCGGGGGGTTCTACCTGTCGATCTTCCATTCCGCAGTTATCGCAGACCACTTGGCCGAGGATCGCGCGCGTCTCGCCGACGAAGTAGCGGTGCGTCGGCATACGGAAGCGGCCTATCGCGAAAGCGAGGCGGCATTGCGACGCACGAACGCGGAAATCGAGGATCGCGTGTGTGAACGGACGGCGCGCCTCGCGGAAGCCAATCGCCGCCTCAAAGACGAAGCCGCGGAACGGGAACGCGTCGAGAAGGCGCTTCGGCAGAGCGAGCTGTGGTACCGGTCACTCGCCGAAGCTTCGGGTGAGGTTATCTACATCGTCGCGCGCGACGACACCGTCGTGTACGTGAACAACGAAGCGGGCCGCCAACTGGGCCTGTCGCCCGACAAAATTGCCGGACACAAACGCGCCGAGTTGTTTCCGCCGCAAATCGAACAAGGACAACGAGCCAGTCTGGCGCATGTGTTCGCGTGCGGCGAACCTACACGCAAGGAGCACCCGGCCATTTTTCATGGCGAACCCGCATGGCAGGACACGTTTCTGGTACCCTTGCGCGACGAATCCGGGGCCGTGGCCGCTGTCATGGGGGTATCGCGCGACATCACCGCGCGCAAGACGGCTGAAATGGGATTGCAGGACCGTCTGGCGATGGAAGAGTTGGTTTCCTCACTGGCGGCCCGGCTCGTCGGCGTCGAAGCGGCAAACGTCAATCGCGAGATTCGACACGGACTCGCGCTCATCGGCCAGTTCATGAAGGTGGATCGCAGTTCCATCATCCATTTCGATCCCGATGCCTCGACGATCATGCGGATGGATGAATGGTGCGCACCGGGGGGCGCGTCGCCAGTCGCCAACCTACTCGGTACCGATTTGGCGCCGATGAAATGGGCCATGAATCAACTGCGTCGTGGCGAGATCGTTATAGTCAATTCGCTTTCGAGCATGCCGACGGAGGCCCGGGCCGAGCGCGAGAGTCAGGAACGGCGCGGCGTACGCGCGGGCCTCTTGGTACCCATGCGTTCGGGAAATCGCCTCTATGGATTCCTGGGCATGGTCATGCATCGAAGCGAGCGGCAGTGGGCCGAGAGCGACATGCGCCTGCTGTACCTCGTCGCCAACGTCTTCATGAGCGCGATCAACCGCGCACAGGCCAGTTCGATACTCGAAGCGAATGAGCGCAAGTACCGCACGCTCCTGGGAAGCCTCAACGACGCCGTCTATCGCGTAAACTTGTCGGACGGCACGTTCGAGTATATGAGCCCGTCGGCCCACGAAGTGTTCGGCTACTCCTCCGAGCAGTTCATGGAGACCCCGTACTTTCTCGCACACATCATCCATCCCGACTTCGCGGCATTGCTCGAAGAGCAGTGGAATGTTGCGAAGGCGGGAGAAAGCGACGGGATCTACGAGTACAAAGTGATCGACCCCGAAGGCAAGGAGCGCTGGATCTTTCAGTCCAATACGGTCATCGTCGAGTTCGGCAAACCCGTCGCCGCCGAGGGCGTGTGCCGCAACACGACCGGCGAACATATGGCGCAACGCCTGATCGGGGAACAGCGAGCCAAACTGATCGAGTCGCAGAAAATGTCCATTCTCGGCGAGATGGCCGCGAATATCGCCCACGAGATCAACAACCCCCTCGCGATCGTTTCCGGGTCAGCAGAACAGATGCAAAAAGCCGTCCGCCTCGGCCTGCTTTCCGAAGAAATGAGCGTTCAACTGTCGGAAACGATCATGCGCAATGCAACCCGGATCCAAATGATCATAAAGGGCCTGCGCAACCTCGCGCGCGACAGTGCGCACGATCCATTCATCGAGACACGCTTGCACAATATCATCGAAGACACCGAATCCGTCTGCCGGGAACGGTTCGCATCATACGAGGTCAAGTTGCAGGTCGGGCCTGTCGCCGATTCTTTATGCATCGAGTGCCTCGCCACGCAGATTATGGAAGTCTTGGTCAACTTGCTCAGCAACGCGCTTCACGCCGTCGAACACGCCCCCGAACGCTGGGTATCGCTAAGCGTGCAAGACCTTGAAGACGACATCGAGATCGCCGTCATGGACAGCGGGCCGGGCATTCCGACGGATGTCGAGAAGGCGTTGTTCGAACGATTCGCAACCACCAAGGAGTTGGGCAAGGGCACCGGGCTGGGCCTGAGCATCTCCAAACGCATCATTCAATCCCACTCCGGCAGTCTCTCCTATGATCGCGCGACGGGGCACACACGTTTCGTGGTTCGGTTGCCCAAGCGGCATCGGGAAGACCCCGTATGACGTGTGAGGAGGGTTTCGCATCATGGTTGCGCTGCTTCTTCTGGCGGGTTCGTGCGTAATGGCCGCGACGGATTGGGCGGATTGCTCGCACCGCGCGGACTGGCTCCATCATCCCGTCGTCGGCGACCCGTCGTTCGACGCGTTCTCGCGGTATCCCGGCAATCCGATTTACACGGGGACGCCACCCTACGAGTGGCCCGTGAACGGCACCCTGTTTCGCGACCCGAAGAGCGGGAACTGGTATGCGTATGTATCGCTCTATCCGAAGGGCTACTGGCCCGCCGGTCCCACGCGGCTGCTCCGATCGAAGAACGATGGCGCGACCTGGGAGGATTTCGGACTCGTCATCGTCGGCAACAAGGACGCGTTCGATGGCGACGGCGTCCGGCCCGGCGCGACATGCGACGCATCCATCGCGGTGGACGAACGCGGCTATCATGTCGCCTACGGATGGGCCAAGCCCGACAACAGCGACGGCGGCATCGCCTACGCCTTCGCAGAGTCGCCGGAAGGACCGTTCGTCCGCGATACGAAACCCATCCACGCCGAGTCGGCACAGCCGCTTCTCGCGCCGGGATACAAGCGTGCGTACGCCAGTTCGATCATCCGCCGCGCGCACGATTGGCTCATCCTCGCGTCCATGAGCACGCCGGGCAACGCCGGCGGCACATGGGCGTTCATCGGCATGACCGCGCCCGAAGCCCGCGGACCTTACTCGCCGCCAATCTTCCTGCGTTCGCCGCAACAGGACGCATGGGCGCCGCAGCCGCTCGAGTTCTTCCCCGCGTTCGTTCACGACGCATACGTCTACGCACCGCTGACGTCCGTCGCCGCCAACCGCGGCTATCACGTTATATATCGCGCGCCCATCGAAGACGCGCACCGGCCCGGCGCATGGCAGGTTTGGCAGGACGGCTCGGTGTTCCATGCCGAAGCGAACGCATGGGAATCACACGGGATCTGGGGCCAGGCCATGGCGGGATTCGTCGATCCGAAGGGCCGTTTCCGCATCTTGTACCCATCGCGCAATGTCGAGGGCATCGGGACTATCAATATCGCCGAGCGCGAGTGGGAAAAACCGTATCGTAACGGGTTCCATCTCTCCGCGCCGAACGCCAGTTCGCTTGCCTTGCTGTTGCGGAACTTCACGACGTTCAAACTCGAAGCCGCGCTCGAGTCGAATGGACCCTGGCGCGCAACGTGGGGGCGGCGCGGACCTTTGGGCGCCGACCGCGCGGCCGCCGACGCGGGCGCGTCGCCGTTGTGCGCCCGTTCGATGACGGAACTGCAATTCGCGGCAGCGGACTGGACGCTTTCCACCTATTCGGACGAGGGCGTCGCAACCATCGTTGCGCATGGCGCGAGAACGGCTGACGACTCGAACGGAACGCTCATTGTAAAACAGGAGGCCGACTCGGTGACGCTCGAATGGAACGGCGTCACATTGGGCCAATTCGAGCAGCGCGCGCCAACGGGCGGTATAGGACTCGTGGCCGACAAGGGGACCTGCATTCACGTGACCCGTTTTTCCGTGGAAGGCGACGATACGCCGTGCTCATTGTTCCTGTTGCCAGTCGAGGGTCTGCTCGGAGCCGGGTCACCCGATAAGGAGTGGGAAATCGCGACCGGTTTCCGCTATGGCGGCGGCTTCCTCGGATCGAAGGAGGGCGCTCGTGCAAAATGGAGTTTCACGGGCCGCCGGATTCGCGTATGGGCGCCGCGCGGTCCCGCATTGGGCGAAGCCGAACTCCATTTGGACGGAGAGACCGTCGGGCGCGTCTCGTTTCATGCACCGGAACTACTCCCCGCCGCTCCCCTGTGGGACTCACAGAACCTGACACCCGGCTATCACGCCCTCGCCATGGTTCGCGTATCGGGCGCAATGCCTGTAGATGCCGTCGAAGTTTTCCCGTGATACCCAGTGCCACATGAGATTTCGCCATTTGCCCGGCGGGGCGGCACGATGGTATTCTATCCGTGGAATTTTCAGGGAGCAGAAGATGTTATATTTCAAGACGAGTCAGCCGATACCGGGTTCGGGAGATGCGTGGACTTATTACGAATGCACGGACGAAAGCCGTATCGTGCGCTACGTCACGCACATCCCCGTCACAAAGAAGACCGAGCGCGTCGGCGATCCGGTCGTTAAGAAGCTGTATCGTCCGGAGTTGTTGATGCCGTCGTCACCGGAAGAATTCGAACAGTATTGGGCAATGCCCTAAGATGTTGTGGAAAACAAGGAGTTAGGAGTTGGAATGATTTCTAACTTTTAACTTCTAACTTCTGAAAAGAAAGGTCTAAGCAATGGCGGACAAGAATTTCACATTGGATATGACCATCGCGCAGGCGATGCAGGTACACCCACGCGCAGCCGAGGTTTTCACCGCGTTCCATCTCGGCGGCTGTGCGCATTGCCATGTCAACAAAGTGGAAACGCTTGCTGAAGTATGCATGTCGTACGGGTTGGAGCCAAGCGAACTCCTCGATGCGCTCGAAGGGCTGATGGAACCCAGCAAGGCCTAGTTGGCGATCCGTTTTGGAAACGTGGCTCTCCCTGCCAGAGATCTCGGATCTCGTTTTGAGGAAACCCGTGCGCATTCTGAATCCCTATTTCGATTCGTCCGCAGTCTGGATGAAGGGCAACCTTCATACGCACACGACCGACAGTGACGGGCCAAACTCGCCACAGGCCACCATCGACGCGTACGCGGAACGCGGCTACGATTTCCTCATGCTGAGCGACCATGATCGTCTAACCGACGTGACCGTCCTCGACCCGCATGGGATGGTCCTGATTCCCGGCAACGAGATCACCGCAAACGCGCCACATGTCTTGCACGTCGACGCGCGTTCGGTCGTTCCCCCCCACTCCGACCGCCAACTCGTGTTCGACGCTATTCGCGCGGCGGGCGGCTTTGCCGTTTGCAGCCATCCGAACTGGGAATCGCACTTCAACCATTGCCCACAGGAAATGTTGATGGCTTGGACGGGTTACACCGGCATCGAGATCTACAACGGCGTGGTCGAATGGCTCGAAGGCAATCCCTGCGCGACCGACCGCTGGGACCGATTGCTGGCCGCAGGCAAGCGCGTGTGGGGATTCGCGCATGACGATTGCCACCGTGCCGAGGATCTGGGCGTCGCGTGGATAATGGTTCAATCGCACGAACGGACGCCAGACGGCGTCGTCGATGCCCTGCGCAACGGACGCTTCTACGCGAGCACAGGCGTCGCAATTACGAATATAAGCGTGGAGGAAAACCGCATTCGCGTCCAAACCGGCGCACCGTGCCGGATCGGCGCCATTTCCGATTACGGCTACCGTAGAGCCATGGCCGATGGTACCGTGCTTGAATTCGAGATCCCGCCGAATCCACCCTACACCTACATCCGCATCGAATGCGCCGGAAATTATGGGCGCATGGCCTGGACGCAGCCCTTTTTCCTCGAATAGGCCGCCTGGCGCTCCGCTACTTCTTAGGCTCGTCTTTCTTCACAAGGCTCTTGCCGGAAATAAGCGTTTCGAGTTCTTTCGTGAGAACAGCCTCGGCATCGGGCGCCAAGCCCACATGCACGGCCTCGACGACGCCGTCCTTGCCGATGATCACGAGTTGGGGAATGCCCTCGACCCCATATTGGTTCGTGATATCCGATTTACTGGCGATCGCCACGGAAAATTTCAGGTCGGCCTTCTTCTGAAATGCCTTGACGAGATCCGGCGTCTCCCTGAGATTGATACCATGAAAGACGACACCCTTGTCCTTGAGCTTATCGGTTACCTTGACATAGACAGGCAGTGCGGAACGGCACGGCGGACACCATGTCGCCCAGAAATCCAAGACGACGATTTTCCCCTTGAGCGCCGCGAGATCAAGTTTGCCGCCGTCCATCAGATCCAGGGAAAACACCGGCGCTGCCTTCCCGAGAAGCGGGTGAACATCGGCTGCGCTCACCAATCGAACCAATCCCACAAACACAACAAAACACGTAACACCCACCGCAAATATCCGCATTGACTTCATCATGTTCAGGTTTCCTTCCGTCGTGCGCGACGCACAGTTCATTCTCCGGTAGCGCGGTTTATTTCATGAGCGCCGTGATGTTTGCAAGGCTATACTCGCCCTTGACCTTCTTGCCTTCTACAGTCGCCTTGCCGGTTATCGCGAGGCCCTGCATCTTGGCCATCATCTGGAGTTGGTTGAAGCCCATATCGAGTCCCATGCCCAGCACCTTGGTCATCGCTTCGTCGGATTCCGGGGTACACTCGATCGTCAGGAGCAGCTTCAACGAATCGTCCGCCATGATATCGCCCTGCAAGCGAATCGAGCCGATCTCCTTGAACACGCCCATCCGCCCCTCGGTCAACACGCTGCTCAAGTCGAAACCCTTGGACGCAGCAACCGCCGACGCCATCGCCGGGAGACTCCCGTCGCGATTGTCCAGCACCAATTCCACGGTATGCCCGCCCTCGATCTTCAAGGGGTCCGTGGGCGCAGGCTTGTTCCACAACGTCTTCAGTTTGGCCAAGAACAACTTGTCCATCTTGGCTGTGCCGTCGCGGCGCAAGAGACCACGTTGCTTCGCCACCATCTTGTCCGGAAACCATTCGTCCAGCGGCGACGGCAGCTTGAATTCGTTGGCTTTCTGAAGAATGACCGGCCCCAACCGGCGATCGTTTACGAACAGCGTCATATTCATTTCGCCCAGTATATAGTCAGGGTTGATGACAAGCCCCGCCTCGTATGGCAATGCATACGGGATGACGGAGTCGGGGACATTGACGCCCTTCAGGAATTGCCGCTTGAGGAAATCCTTGGCGCGCGGCACGTCGACCGACAACAGCGCGCGCGTCTCGGGTTTCACCAGGGTGTCGTGGGAAACCCGCGGTGAACCCCAGATAACCGCGAACTTACTGTCCGCCACCAGCGCCGCCACAACCACTGCGGCGATCAAACACAACACGACTACAAGAACGATTTTCTTTATCACGGCCAGAAGCCCTCTCTCAGCTACACGCGCGACACGGAGCCACTTAGGCCCCACCATAAGCGTATCCTAAGCAAACGTCCCGCACTTGTCAAACACGCGAGTGTGGAGTGCGGCCTACGGAGCCTTTGAGGCGTCGGCTGATTGGATGGTACTTGCATACGAAGAGATGATAAGCCATTGCCGGACTTGAGCGGGGTTGCGAATTCCTGTATATATGCGTCGCTGGTTTCTGGGAACGTCAGAACCCGCATAGAAACAGCTTGACGTATTTAACGTGTTTGCGGCACTTATCTAGTTGTTTCTTGCTGTTCCTTGGCAGAATGTGGAACTGGGGCGGAATTTTGCGAGGCGAGAAGGAGCGGAAACATGAGAATTGCAGTCACGCCGAAATGGCGCGAGGCGGCAATCGTCGCATGTCTTTTCCTTCTCGCGGCGTATGGCGGTTCGTGGTACTACCTCGCCAATGGCGCCACGCCAGTGGGTACGGGAGATTGGTTTGGTCCGTCGGCGATGTTGGCTGCGGGACGGGGATTCGTCGTTCCTGCACTGAGCGCGAGGGAGTGGGTGGATTCGCCCGAAACACTGGCGTTCCGGGAGTTCCTGGCCACGAAGCGAAACAAGTTGGCGCCGACGGACATCCCTGCGAAACTGAGCATCGCGCAAACCGGTGCTTTTCATCATATCCACTGCTACCTCTTCTATAGCGTAGCGGCCGTGTGGCGCATGTTTGGGATCTCCTATACCGCGCTGGCGCCGTTGCTCGGGCTTATGACCGGTCTGTCGGTCGTGGCGGCCTACGCCCTGTTCCGTCTCTGCATGGGTCGTATCGTCGCGTCCATATGCGCCGTGCTGTTTTTCGCTATCCCAAGCCATCTGGCTTTCATCCCGAATATCCGCGATTACGGCAAGGCGCCGTTCATCTTGGCTGCGTTGGCCCTCATGGGTTATCTGGTCACGCAGCCTGTCGAACGCAAACGGGTGTTGCTCCTCTGCGCGCTGCTGGGGCTTGACATCGGCATTGGACTCGGCTTCCGGTTCGACTTGATTTTGATGCTGTTAATGGCGGCGCTCGTGATTCTGGGCGGTTTGTCGTGCGGAATGCGCAAACGCGTCCGGTTGCGTCTTGGCGCGCTGGCGATCATGCTGCTGTGTTTCGCAATTCCCGCATGGCCCGTGCTCCGAAGCATCGCTGACGAGCAGGATGTCGAGGCGCTGCACATCATGGAAGGGCTGGCGCCGGACTTCGGGAACTACCTTGGCGTCGGCGGCGTGCCTTATCGGATGCTCGATATCTACAACGACGCGCTGGCGTACGATACGGCCATCGACTATGCCTATCGAATCCGGGGTATAGACCACAACATCCCCTACTGTAACATGGAATGCACGCAGGCCACCCGCGGATATCTTGTGTCGTATCTGCGCCATTTCCCTGCCGATGTGGTCATTCGCGCGTTGGCTGGCACGTTGCGGATCTGTCAGTACGGGATCATCCAGCTCGGATTGTATGCCCGTCCACTCCCGCAAGGCTATACCGAATCGGTGCTTCCGTGGCTCCTGCCGCTACTGCTGCACGTGCGTGCGATGGGGCCATGGTACGTGGGAGCGATGCTGCTGCTCGTCGCGAGCCGCCATCTGCGGTTCGGACTCATTGCATTATTTTTCGTGCTGTATCTTGGCGCCTATTCAAGTCTCCAATTCGATCCACGGCATACGTTCCACTTGGCCTTCCTGCCGGTGATGGGACTTGGCGTTGTCGTCGAACAAGGCGTTTTGCTCGCGCGTGCGATCACAAAATCCGGCGCGCGCACGGTACTCAAAGAGGGCTGGCATCACCGCGACTGGATCAATCCACTGTCACGCACGGCCACATTCGTGGGCGTGGCCGCCTGTCTCACGCTTATGCCGCTATTCGCGACGCGCTGGTATCAAGGGCGTCACGTCGGCGAACTCTATCGACAGTATCGCCAGGCGGAACGGGCGCCTCTTTCGATCACACAACAGAAGAGCGTGAGTCCTGGAACTTCGCTCAACCTATACCAGCCCCCGGACCTGTTCGCGAGCGCCGAAGCGGACAATCGCTGCCTGCACAGCGCCTATCTGGTGGCCGAGTTGACGGGGAACAGCCCGCAGGTGTCGGCGCTACCGTACTATCGTACAGAGACTGACTTCAACAACTATGGCACGCCGTTTCAGCCAGTCGATCTCACGGGCACGAGCGATGCCGCCCCGCTCCACTTGTTCTTCCCCGTATTCGGAGCCTGTCCGAGCGACACGTGGGGACGCCGCGACTTCGTGGGACTGTGCCTCAGCGCCTTTCCGGACGTCCATCTGTTGTCGATGTCGCGCGTCGTGGATCCGTCGGCGCTGCCGTTCCTGCTGACCCTGACGCTTGCGCCGAATTGGGAAACGGCCCCGCACTGCCAAACCTTACAGCCGGTACCGATACCCAATTACGTCGGAAAAGAGATCGTTACCCGCGGCAATATTCTGATCAATGGCGGATTCGAGGAGTGGCAGGCCGACAACGTTCCCGCTGGTTTCAACGGCACGACACGCACCTCGGTCATCTCCCGCTCGGCACGCGATATCGCACAAGGCCGCTACGCCATGCGCCAAACCTGGCAAGAGGCAGATGTTGCCCACCCGATCCCCGAATTGTTCTACGCGGGCATCGGAAACTTGAAACCCAATACGCGGTATGGATTCGGGGCTAAGGCCCTGAATCTTTCCGCGAAAGGCATCGCCCGCGTATCCATCTGGCAGTTGAAGGAGGAACCGGGCCAGTCCGCGATCCCGATATGCATCGCACCGAGTCTGATTAAGGTGGAGCCGGGCGAAGGTTTCCAGGATTTGTATGGTACATTCAAGACTTTGTCCGGAGACAGCACAAGCATTTTCATCGTAACGTACACATCCGATTCCGTTCCCCGAGACGCCTTCCCGGTAACCGTGATATGGGACGATTGGCGTCTCGCGCCGTTGCCGGAGTAGATCCCGCACTGGACTGTCCCTCAAACGCTCATGTATCTTATAGGAGTTAGGAGTCGCCATGAAAATTCTCGTCGTCATGGGCACGCGCCCGGAAGCCATCAAGATGGCGCCGGTGTACAAGGCGCTGGCGGAACGGCCGGATCGCTTCGAAGCCGTCGTCTGTCTGACCGCGCAGCATCGCGAACTGCTGGATCAGGTCATCGAAGTCTTCGGCCTTCCCGTGACCTACGACCTCAACGTGATGAAACCGAACCAGACACTCGCCGAGGTCACAAGTCAGGTCTTGTGCGGCATGACAACGGTCCTCGAACAATCCCGGCCCGGCGCGGTCCTGGTCCATGGCGATACGACGACATCGTTCGCAACGGCGCTGGCCGCGTACTACACGCGCACGCCCGTTGGCCACGTTGAAGCCGGCCTGCGCACCTACGACAAGTACAGCCCGTATCCCGAGGAAATGAACCGGCGTCTCGGTGACGACCTGTGCGACTATCATTACGCGCCGACGCCCCTGGCGCGCGAGAATCTGTTGCGCGAGAACATCGCGCCCGATCATATCGTCGTCACCGGCAACACGGTTATCGACGCCCTACTCGAGATCGCCGCGCGCCCGTACATGTTCACAGACCCGCTGCTCGAACGCGTGGGATGCGAACGCCGTCTCGTCCTGGTCACGGCGCACCGCCGCGAGAGTTTCGGCGAACCATTCCGGCAAATGTGCGCCGCCATGCGCGACCTCGCCCGCGACAATCCCGCCATCGAGATTGTCTACCCGGTCCACCCCAATCCCAACGTCCGCCGCGCAGTCCAGGAGGTACTGGCGGACCAGGACCGCGTACACCTCATCGACCCGCTCGAATACCTGCCATTCGTACATCTGCTCAAAAAGGCATACGTGGTCCTGACCGACTCGGGCGGCATTCAGGAAGAAGCGCCAGCGCTTGGCAAACCGGTCCTGGTCATGCGCGACGTCACCGAACGGCCCGAAGCCGTCGACGCCGGCACGGCCATACTCGTCGGTACTTCGTACGAACGCATCCGCACCGAGACACAACGGCTTCTCGATGACCCCGTCGCATATGCTAGAATGGCGCAGGCCGCGAATCCATACGGCGATGGCTTCGCCAGTCGGCGTATCGCGGACCATTTGGCTTCAAGAGAGGAGCTAGAAGTTAGGAGTTAGGAGTTAGAATGTCGTACGCTCTAACTTCTAACTTCTAACTTCTAACTCCTAACTTCTAACTTGAAAGAGGAATCATGAAACGAATCTGTATCATGGGATTGGGCTACATCGGCCTGCCGACCGCCAGCATGTTCGCAACGAAAGGACTCGAGGTCATCGGGGTCGACGTTCGCGCGCAGGTCGTCGAAACCGTCAACGGCGGCAATATCCACATCGAAGAACCGGGCCTGCTCGCCATTGTGCGCGAGGCCACCAGTTCGGGCAACCTGCGCGCGTCGCTCACACCGGAACCGGCCGACGCCTTTATCCTCGCCGTACCGACGCCGCTGCTCGAAGACAAGCACGCCGATATGCGCTACGTCTGCGAGGCCGCCAAAGCCATCGTGCCCGTCATGCGCCCTGGATGCCTCGTCATCCTTGAATCGACCTCGCCGCCCGGCACGAGCCGCGACCTGCTCCTGCCTATCCTCGAATCATCCGGACTCAAGGCAGGTAAGGATTTCAATTTCACGCATTGCCCCGAACGCGTGCTGCCGGGCCATATCCTCGACGAACTCGTCGGCAACGACCGCGTCATCGGCGGCTTCACGCCCGACTGCGCGAAACGGGCAAGCGAACTATACGCCTTATTTGTCAAGGGAAATATTCTACTTACCGATATTACCACTGCCGAAATGGTCAAGGTTATCGAAAACACGTTCCGCGACGTCAACATCGCACTCGCCAACGAAACCGCGCTGTTGTGCGAAGCGCTCGGCATCGATTTCAGCGAAGTGGCGCGCCTGGCCAACCGGCATCCCCGCGTCAAACTGCACAACGCCGGACCCGGCGTCGGCGGCCACTGCATCAGCGTCGACCCATGGTTTCTCGTCGAGCGTTTTCCCGAACATGCCAAGCTCATCCGTCTCGCACGCGAACGCAACGACGCCATGCCGCACCACGTCGTCCACACCGTCCTCGGCCTTATCGGATCGCCCGCAGACGCCAAAGTCGCCGCGCTCGGTCTCGCCTTCAAAGGCAACGTCGACGACTGCCGCGAAAGCCCCGCACTCAGCGTCATCGAACTTCTCAAAAAGGAAGGCATCCGCGTCGCCGTATACGACCCGCACGTCAAATCCGGCCCGCCGGAACTCTGCGGTCTCGAAGAATGCTTCCAAGACGCCGATTGCGCCGTCCTCCTCACCGACCACAACGAGTTCAAAAACATCAACCCAGACCAAGTCGCCAAATTGATGCGCAAACGTGTCCTGTTCGACACGCGCAACTTCCTCGACCACAACAACTGGTCCTCGGCCGGATTCCACGTCACCGTACTCGGACGAGGCCACGCCGCACAGTAGACAGGAACATACGATGACAATGGCAAGAGTATCAGGTCAATCCGATGTTTCCGCCGAACGAATAGGACGTGCCGTATTTATCGGATTCTTCTTCGCGCCCGTAGCTGGCACGTTCACCGGAGCGCTGCTCGAGATCATCCGGCATTGGAACGCCGAACCCGGCGGATTATGGTTCGTGCCAATCCTAATAGGACTCGAAAGTGGTTTCCTGCGCGGCAGCTTCACTGGATTGACGTTGGGAATTCTCACAGGTTGGCAACTTAGCGCCATGCCTTTGGAACGCGCCACGGGCGTCTTCTTCATCGCCATGCTGTTTGCATCGGTGTTTGGCGCCATCCTGCAAGCCGTATTCACTCCCATGTTTTCCCCGGGTACCATAAACGTGGTGCCTTTGGCAGCATACGCGACATGGGCGGCAGGTTACTGCTTGATAGGAATGTTCCTCCTGAGAGAAAGGATCAAATCCCGATCGAGTCAACAATCGAACGTGCGCTCGTCTTGAGACAAGCCATGGGTCTTCTCCATGGCGCGAAATCGTGCCGGAGCAGTACTATATGGAAAACACCGGATTGGCGAGAGGTCCTAACATGCGAATAAAGACGATTCGAGTCTGTTGAACAGCTGGACATGCAGAGTTTCAACGCCTTCAAGAAACAACTGATGAAAGTTCTTGATTCATGATTTCCAACCCCTTTTTAGTGGGTGCACCGATGCAAGCGGCACGCTTCGAGAACGGCCCGATTTGGAGTGCGGCGGCTGCGACGCCGCTTTGGCTCCGTCTTCGCGCCGGCGTATCATCCATCCAAAGCGGCGTCGCAGCCGCCGCACTCCAAATTCTGTTGCATCCACTTTTAGAGATGGAACCGCGATGATCTGCGAAGCGACGGCCTATGCGCGCGCGGGGTTGGTTGGCAACCCTTCTGACGGCTATTTCGGCAAGACGATCAGTTTCGCGATCCGCGACTTTTCGGCGAAAGTCACGTTGTACGAAAGCCCGGATCTCGAAATCGTCCCGAGCTTCCAGGACGGCTTCAAGTACGCCTCGATGCGCGAAATGCGCGAGGACGTCAAGGTCCAGGGTTATTATGGCGGCATTCGTCTCATGAAGGCCACGATCTGCAAGTTCGACGAGTATTGCGAACGGAACCGTATCGAGTTGCCGGGCCGCAACTTCTCGATCCGGTATCGTTCGACGATCCCGCAGCGCGTGGGTTTGGCCGGTTCGAGTGCGCTGGTTACGGCGACATTGAGCTGTCTCATGGAATTTTACGAGGCCGATATCCCGAAAGAAATCCAGCCGAATCTGACGCTGAGCGTCGAGCGCGACGAACTCGGCATCGCGGCGGGTCTTCAGGACCGCGTCATCCAAGTCTACGAGGGACTGGTCTTCATGGATTTCGACCGCGCTCTCCTCGAGGGGCGCGGGTATGGCGAGTATGAGGAATTGGATCCGGCGTACCTGCCGAAGCTCTTCATCGCGTACCGAACCGACCTCGCCGAGGGCAGCGAGGTGTTTCACAATAACATTCGTGACAGGTGGCTGGCCAGCGACCCGGAAGTCGTCGAGGCCATGCACGATTTCGCGTCGTACGCACAAACCGTCCGCGATCTGCTCGTCGCGGAACGCGGCAACGAGATCGGTCCTTGGATGGACAAGAACTTCGACCGGCGCCTCTCGATTTTCGAACTCGATCCGAAAAACGTCGATATGGTCATGCGCGCGCGATCCGTCGGCGCACACTGCAAGTTCGCAGGGTCCGGCGGCGCGGTCGTCGGTTGCTACGAAGACGACGCCATATACGAGAAACTCGAACAGGTATATGCTGAAACGGGCGCGGTCATCTTCAAGCCCGATATCGCGGTATAGAGAGGTCGGCGAAATGGAAGCAAGACCGGCGTTGGCGATTCACGGCGGCGACAAGGTCCGGACCGAATCGATGACAACGAGCGGTCCGCGGTTCGACGATCAGGAATTGAAGGAACTGAAGGAGACGCTGGACCAGCAGACGCTCTTTTATTGGTACGGCGAGAAGGTCAAGACGTTCCGACGCCAGTTTGCCACGATGTACGGCGTCAAACATTGCCACATGGTCACGAGCGGAACCGCCGCGCTCCATGTCGCGACCGCCAGCGTCGGCGTCGGTCCCGGCGACGAGGTCATCACGACGCCTATCACCGATCAGGGCACGATCATCGCAATCCTCGCACAAGGCGGCGTGCCGATTTTCGCGGACCTCGATCCGCACAATTACGCCGTCACGGCCAAGACCATCGAACCATGTATCACGAAGAAGACCAAGGCCGTCATCGTCGTCCATCTCGCCGGTTCTCCCGCCGATATGGACCCGATCCTGCGCATGGCGCGAAAACGCAAAATCAAGGTCATCGAAGACTGCGCGCAGAGTTATCTGTGCTGGTACAAAGGTCGGCTCGCCGGAACCATGGGCGATATCGGCTGCTTCTCGCTCAACGATTTCAAACATATCAGCGCGGGCGACGCCGGCATGGTCCTCACCAACGACGATGCCCTCGCCGAACGCGCCCAGTTGTTCCTCGATAAGGGCTATTCGCGCGACGGTTCCGGACGGCATCCGCCCTTCCTCGCGTCGAATTACCGCCCGAGCGAGTTGCACGCCGCCGTCGCCATCGCCCAGTTGCGCAAGCTGCCCGGTATCGTCGCCCAGCGCAACCGCCTCGGCGACCGCCTCACCGCCGCCCTCAAAGACGTGCCCGGCATCTCGCCGCACAAGGTGTTGCCCGGCTGCAAAAGTTCCTACTGGTTCTACATGGGCCGCATGGACCCGAAACGCCTGAAAGTCTCGCGCGACGATTTCACCGCCGCCGTCGCCGCCGAAGGCGTGCCCATCAGCAGCGGCTACATCGGCAAGATGGTTTACGAATATCCGGTCCTCATGGAACATCGCGCCTTCGAAAATTGCTCGTACCCATGGGACGGCATCTACGGTCGAAAAGTCGAATACGGTCCCGGCCTCTGCCCCACCGCCGAAACCATCGAAGCCACATCGTGGCGCTGTCCAATCAACGAGAATATGACGGAGAAAGATATCGACGATATCGCCGCAGCAATCAGGAAAGTCGCGACATGGTTTGCAGGGAATAAGAGGGATTAGGAGTTAGGAGTTAGAATGTCGCACACTCTAACTCCTAACTCCTAACTCCTACTACGTGGAGGCTGTTATGGGAAATATGACGCAGGCGGACAAGCAAGAGGTCGAGGAACTTTTCGGACGACATATCAACCGGTCGCAGATACGGTATCTTAAGGCGGGCCATCTGGACGTACTCGAAGCGAACCGGCACGGGGTCTACTTCTCGGATGCCGTATCGGGCAAGCCCATGTTCGACTGTTTCACGTCGGCAGGCTCGTTCAATGTCTCGCGGCACAATCCGGTCGTCATGCAGGCACTCGAAGAGGCAATCGCGAACCTCGACATGGGTACGCACGACCTCCCGAGCGCGCCTAAGATCGCCTTGGCGAAACGCTTGGTCGAGCTTGCTCCGGACGACCTGAACGGCGTTCTATTTGCGGCGGGTGGCGGCGACGCGATCGATTGCGCAATAAAACTGGCGCGCGGCGCGACGGGCCGTGGCGAGGTCATTTCGACCGTCAAGGCGTATCATGGCCATACGGGCTTCGCGTTATCCGCCAACGGCAAGGAGTATTACCGTCGTTATTTCGAGCCGCTTATGCCGGGGTTCACGTTTCTCCCCTTCAACGACCTGGAAGCCGCGCGTCGAAGCATCTCGCGCGACACTGCCGCCGTGATCTTGGAGCCAGTCCAAGGCGAGGCGGGTATTTTCGCTGCCGACGATGCGTACCTGCGCGGCTTGCGCCGGTTGTGCGACGAAAACGGCGCGCTGCTAATCTTCGACGAAATCCAGACCGCGTTCGGGCGGACGGGCCGCCTGTTCGCGTGCCAACACTCCGGAGTGACACCCGACATCATGACCGTGGCCAAATCGCTGAGCGGCGCGTTGTATCCAAACGCGGCGGTCCTGTACCGGCACATTGCGCGTTTGACGGATTTCATCGATGCGAATCCGGAATTCCACGAAACCTACAGCGGCGGGTCGGACATCGCGTGCCATGTCTCGTTGCGGGCAATCGAGTACATCGTCGAGAACCGGCTCTGGGAAAATGCGGAAAGGATGGGCGCGCGCCTGTGTAGCGCGCTGACGGACCTCATGAAGCAGCAGCCGAAAGTGATCAAGGCCGTCCGAGGACTCGGCTTGATGGTCGGCATCGAGTACCAGCACGAGTTCATGGGACCGATGATGGCCGACGCGCTCGCGCGGCATGGCGTGTTTGCAGTCTACTCGGGCAACGCGCCGCAGGTCATGCGGTTCATGGCGCCCCTCACGATTACCGTCGAGGAAATGGACGCCGTTATCGCGGCGATCCGTGCGGCGGTACGCGACATGCGGACGCTGCTCCCGATTGCGCGCGCCGCAGCGCGGATACCCGGCGTGCTCTCGCTATTGAACAACGAAAAAGCACAGATAGCCCTATTCGGATTCCTGCGCCGCTTCGAGCGCGAGGAACACCCACGAGGAGACACGCCATGATGCCCGAAAACACCGATGCGCTGTTCTCCGAAGGGCGGCGCAAACATATCCGCGCCATCGGACACGACATCATGGAAGGCGCGCGGCTAGGCAGCTATCTCAGCGATGCGCAAGGCCGACGTTACCTCGACGCGTATTGCTCGGCGGGCACGTTCAACCTCGGACGCCGACATCCCGAACTGGCCGCCGAACTGCTCGATGCCATGCGCGAAACCGATATCGGCAACTTCCCGATGATCTCGAAGGAGAAGGCGTTCCTGGGCCGCGACCTCGCTGCATTCTGCGGTGGCGCGCTCGAATGCTGCGTCTTCGGCGTCATGCGCGGAGAGCCTATCGAAGCCGCATGCAAGATCGCGCGCGGCTACTCGGGGCGCCCAAAGTTGGTCACGCCCGATGGCGGCTGGTACGGACAAACCGGCTTCGCACTGTCGCTCTCCGAAGCGCCCGGCAAATCACGCTACGAGCCGCTTATCCCCGAAGTCCAAACCGTTCCCTTCGGCGACGCCGACGCCGCCTCGCGCGCCATCGACGAACGCACCGCCGCGTTCGTCATCGAGCCGATCCAGGTCGAAAACCATTGCCGGGCCGCATCCGCCGATTATCTACTGGCCATGGCCAAAGCGTGCAGCGAACACGGCGCGCTGTTGATTGTCGACGAAACGCAGACGGGATTCGGGCGTACGGGACGCAAATTCGCATACGAAGCGTTCGGCATTCACCCCGACATACTCCTGCTCGGCGAGGCGCTGGGCGGCGGCCTCTTCCCCATCGCCGCCACCGTTTTCACGCAACAGGCCAACCGCTTTCTCAATGCGCATCCGCTGATCCACCTCTCGACCTTCGGCGGCGCCGACATCGGTTGCCGCGTCGCACGAAAAGCGCTCGAAATCTACGAGCGCGAACAACCCTGGCGCAACGCCGCCGCGATGGGCGAACGTCTCGATCACGCCTTGCACGACCTCGCACAGGAGCCGCGCAGCCCCATTCAGAGCGTCGCTGGACTCGGCCTCGTCTGGTCGCTCGACCTCGGCACGCCCGAACGTGCCAACAGCTTCTGCCAGGCCGCTTCGCGCGCCGGACTGCTGATCGCGCCCGGAAAAGTCGCCCGGAACACCGTGGTGCTGCGCCCAAGTCTCCTCATCACCGCAGCGGAACTCGACGAAATGACCGAAATCTTGCGCGCGACAACCACCCATGATCCCCTCCCATGAAGGCACTCTATTTCGAGAATAAACTGTGGAAGGTGGCCGCGCTCAAAGTAGCCGAACGATTCAACCGTTACGCGGCATTTGGTCCCTTGTCGCCATTGCGGTACGCGGACATCCCCGAACCTCAACTCCCGAATGCACGCTGGATTAAAGTCCGCAATCGCGCCTGCGGACTTTGCGGCACGGACATCCATTTCATGTTCATGGAGATTGCGCCCAGCAGCTACAACGCTGCATTGCCCGGCATCGCACGCAAGTTCCTCGGACACGAACTCGTCGGCGAGGTCGTCGAGACCGGTTCCGATGTCGACAATGTCGCCGTGGGCGACCGCGTGGCCATGCGTATCGACTGGCCGTCGTGCAGCCAGATGGAGATCGCGCCGCCGTGTGCCGCCTGCGCCGCCGGACAGTACATGCTGTGCGAAAACCTGGGACGCGGCGCGCTGGCCATCGAGAATGCCGGCGGCGGTTTTTCGCCATTCATGGTCATGCACCGCACACAGCCATACCGCATTCCGGACGTCTTGAGCGACGACCAAGCCCTGCTCATCGAACCGATGGCCTGCGCCGCGCACGGCGTCCTGAAAGCCCGGCCCACGGCAGGCCAACGAGTCCTCGTCATCGGCGGCGGCACGCTGGGTCTGTTGACCGTCGCCGCGTCGCGCGCGATCGCGCCAGAAGCGCCTGTGTGGTGTTTGACGCGTTATGGGTTCCAGACCGAAGTCGCGCGCAAGCTCGGCGCGGAAATTATCGAGGACGGCGCGCGCGTGTACGAGCGCGTCGCGCATGCGAGCGACGCCCGGCACGTGCGCGGACTCATGGGCAACGAAATCATCCTTGGCGGATTCGACGTCGTCTACGATTCCGTCGGCAGCGACTCGAGCCTGCATAACGCACTACGCTGGACCAAAGGCGGCGGACGCGTCGTCCTGATCGGCATCAATTTCAACCCCGGACGCATCGACTATTCGCCCATCTGGGCGCGCGAGGTAACAGTCACCGGCATCAACTGCCACGCAACCGAGTCCGACGGACGCCACTCGTTCGACATCGCCGCCGAGTTGCTTCAACGCCGGTGCATCGATCCCGCCGACATCATTACACACCGTTTCCCCGTCTCGCGCTTCCGCGACGCCGTCAAAGCCTTCCACAACAAGCGCGAATCGAAGGCCATCAAGATTGTCCTTGATATAGAAGAGAATGAAAGGTGAATGGGCTCGAATCTCGGATCCCGAATATCGAGTTTCAGCCCTTCAATTCTCAATCCTCTCGATTCGCGACTATAGCGGGGTATTCCTTCCTTATCGCGGCAATACTGGCAATAGCCAGCAATGAGGCCAAGCCAACGAGACCGGCGAGGCCGGTGACAGGCAGACCAATAGCGCCGATCTGTACCGAAGCGCTTTCACTCGACACCAACATGTTTCCCGCGCGATCCTTCACGTCGGTCTCTGTGCTCACCATGAACGTCAGCTTGCCGGTGCCCGTCAAATAGTAGAGAGTCACCGTATAGTCCTGCGGTCCGCCCGTGAAGATCATGCCCTGAATCGGTTCGAGGGTTAAGGTTCCGGTCGTGGTAATCAACGTATCGGTCACATCTTCGAAATTCACTACGTCTTTAGTGAAATGGACCTCGAAGCGCGCCATTTGGGCATCGGGCGAGTAAGGCGGGGGAACGATTCTATCGCACATCGGCCCCATCCTATCCACGACAACCGTATTGTCGGTGCTGGTCGATGCGGTGTTTCCGATTCCTGCATTGTTCGTGCATCGGCGCACCGCAATCACGGGCTGCACGGTCCCGTCGCTGGAGGCCCCCGTCGCCGAAACGATGTAGTGGGCGACGTCCGTCGGATCCTGCGTCACGGTAAATGTCACGCCGGTCGCCGTGCCGATCTGCGTTACATCGCCAGAATCAAATCCATTCATATTGTCATCCTTCGCCATGGTGAAGACCACATCGAATAGGATCGGGAATGTGTTCGTCGGATCATCCTGCGCCTGTGATTGGTTAACGGTCACCGTTGGCGCCTTAGCAAATGCGGCAAAGTAGGGGCATGGCTTTCCACCGATGCTAGTAAAGTACCCACCGGCATATATCGTCGAGCCTTCTACCGCCAGCGCCTTGACATAGGGATTGTTCCCGCCGCTCGCGTCGGGGTTCCATGGCAAGGCTTTACCGGCGGCGAAAGCAACCCATACGCCATATTCGCCCGGCGACAAATAGCCGTTGTGATTGGCATCGAGTGTGTTGAAATACGCTACAATAGTGGCAATTGTCGAGACCTCTTCCAGTGACAGGCCACCGTCCACGTTCTTGTCCAGGTCTTCAAAGAGCGGGGGCACCTCCAGCGCGGCAATGCAATTCCGCGACTGGCCGCCGATGCTTGTGAAGTACCCCCCGGCATATACCGTCGTGCCCGATACCGCCAGCGCAATGACCCGATCATTCGCGTTGGGGTTCCAGTCCGTGGCATTCCCGGTAACCGTGTCCAGCGCGGCAATGTGGTTCCGCGTCTTCGCGTTGCTGCCGATGGTCGTGAACCCGCCCCCGACATATACCGTCGTGCCCGATACCGCCAGCGCGAGTACATCGTGGGTAATTCCGCTTGCACCGGGATTCCAGGACGTCGCATTATTAGTATTGGACGTCGCGTCCAACGCGGCGATGTTGTTACGCGGAAAGCCGCCGATGTTCGTGAACTGGCCGCCGGCATAAACCGTCGTGCCCGATACCTCCAACGCGTTGACCTCGTCATTCGCGTTGGGGTCCCATTCCGTGGCCGTGCCGGTTGTGGCGTCGAGCGCGGCGATGTTGTTCCGCGTCTTCTCGTTGCTGCCGATGGTCGTGAACCCGCCCCCGACATATACCGTCGTGCCCGATACCGGTACCGCCAGCGCGTCGACCGCGCCATTCGCGTTGGGGTTCCAAGCGGATGCCACACCTGTTGTGGCATCGAGCGCGGCAATGCGGTTGCGCAGGTTGCCACCGATATTCGTGAAGATCCCCCCGGCGTAAACCGTCGTGCCCAATATCCTCAGCGCATAAACCTCGCCATTCGCGTTGGGGTTCCAGGACGCGGCTTCCCCGGTGGTCGAGTCCACTGCGGCGATATTGTTCCGCTGCAGGCCGCCGATGCTCGTGAACATCCCCCCGGCATACACCGTCGTGCCCGATACCGTCAGCGCAGAGACCCAGTTACACGCATTGGGGTTCCACCCAGGCTTGGCCGCGCCTGTTGTAACGTCGAGCGCGGCTAGGTAGTTGCGTGGCTGGCCGCCGATGCTCGAAAAGTTTCCCCCGGCATACACCGTCGTGCCCGACACTGCCAGCGCATAGACCTCGGAATTCGCGTTGGGATTCCAGGACATGGCATTCCCGGTGGCTGCGTCCAGCGCGGCAATATGGTTGCGTGGCTGGCCGCCGATGCTCGAAAAGTTTCCCCCAGCATACACCGTCGTGCCCGATACCGCTAAGGCATGGACCGGTGCATCGGCGGTGGGGTACCAGGATGTGGCAACACCGGTGGTCGAGTCCACTGCGGCGATCCTGTTATGCGACCCGCCGCCGATATGCGTAAAAGTACCCCCTACATATAGCGTCGTACCCGATAGTGCCAAGGCATAAACCTCGGCATTCGCACTGGGGTTCCAGGACAAGGCCAGATTTATTTCCAGTTCCATCAAATCCACATTCGTATAGCTCAGGGCGCCCACGAATTTGATCATGTAGCTCGAACCGGCCATCCCGCTCACCTCCACGTTCCCCGCACCCACCGTCGACAACCCCTCCAACGCCGCCTGCAGACCCGACGGCGCGATGTTGCACGGCAACTCAGCCGTCTTCGCGCCTTCAAATGCAACCGTGATCGTCGCCGCGCACCCGATCGCATTTGCCATCGTGAGCGTCTGCACCTCTAAGGTTTGTGTCGGGCCCGGCGGCGAGCCCGCCTGCGTCTCCTCGATAAACGCGGCGATCGTGCCCAGCGCGCCAACGTTGCTCCGGTCCCTGCCGCCGATGCTCGTGAACTGGCCTCCTGCATATACCGTAGTGCCCGATACCACAAGTGTAGTTACGTAGCCATATACGTTTGGGTCGGGGTTTGGGTAGGGGTTGGGGTTCCAGGTTGTGGCATCCCCGTACGTGGTCGTATTATCTTCGTTCACGTCC
>CAIYET010000163.1 GCA_903925285.1 Candidatus Hydrogenedentota bacterium
CAACAATAGACAGACCGCAAGAACCAGAGAAATACTTCGTCGCCGTTCCAAGAGATTGGGAAACAGGACCGCCTCCGTATCGCTCTCGATGGGATCTCCATTCGGATGGTGGGCCTTGTCGACGCGCCCCGTGGCCCAATACAGGGCGATGACGTAGAGCAGACCCAGGTTAAATCCGGCATTCAATTCCCACATCTTCCACCAATCGATGTAGCCTGGCGCATACGAGTAGCCCAAACACCACAACGCCGCGAGCGTGAATCCGATACCGAAACCACCCCCGATGAGCGCGCCAATCGTCAACGTCGCCCGGTCTCTTTGAAGCGCCGCCACGAACAATGCGCCCAACCACCACGCCGCCACGACGAAGTTCTGTGTATTGGTTTCAACCGTCCGGCTTAGGTGGCGGTCGAGTTCACCGGCGTACAAGCCCAGATTGTAGTTAGGGAAGAACAGCGAGGGACAGGCTCTGACGAGAAGCCAACCGGCGAACCCCACGCCCAAAGGGATGAATAAACGGACAAGCCAACGGCGGCGCGATACCGGTGAGTCGAGTGCCCAGCCCAACAGGATGCCGCCGGGAGCGCCCCAGCCGATACCGCAAATCACGAGCCATGCGTAGCCAATCCAGGGAGCGACGGGGATGATCGCGTCGCCTACCATGAACTTCCCCTGTATCCAGGAAACGTATTGGCCATAGCCTAATTCTCCGCCGAGTGCGATCCCCAAACCCAGCCACAAAGGGATCCCGCGGGCGTCAATTCCTTTCCGGTAGCACAGGTAGTACCAAAGCAACCCCCACGTCATTCCCGGGACGATCGTGCCGTCGATCCCGCCCCAACCGCTCGTCCCGCGAATCGCCCATGTGATCGCGCCCATACTCCCGAACAACAACATCGGCAGCCACAGCCCGGTAACCGCCGTTCCCTTCTCACGATGCCGCTGGTACTTTGCCTTATCGGCCACGTTCATCATGTCTTGGCGCTCTCCCTGTTGTCCCGGCTTCTGGCTCGCTATGAGGAAAAGGTCATGAACCCCAGAACTTACCCGGTGCGCGCCGCTCCTGACAATCCCCACTTACCGAACGAGATGCGGTAGCGCAAGCAGTCCACTGTGTTGCCCGTGATGTTGCCGGTCTTGATAAGGCGCAGTACGATGTCGATATCGTTTGCCGTGCTTTGCCCATACGCAGCAATGAGTTTGCCGCGGACCTCTGCATCCGGTGCTCCCAACATCTCTGCCCAGTGCTCGGCATATAGGACGCCGGACAGTTGATCGGAAGGGCAGTCCTTGAAGGCACCATTCAGGATGGTGTCGATTTCTTCGCGCGAGATCCCTTCCGCGAGCGCGGCTTTCGTATGGAAACGCGCGCAGAATCGACAATCGTTAACCTGAGTTACGGCCAACATCATGCGCTCGCGGAACGCGGGAGAAAGCGACTCGCTCCTGAAGATGGCACGTATCCGTTTGCGGTCCTTTAGAATAAAACCCAGATCCTGGATGAACTCCCGCAGGCTGCTGTAGGTCCTCTTCTTCAATCCGTCCATACGTGAGAAACCCTTTCATGCGAAGCGCGGGTCAAACTCTATTTGTCGACAGAACGCTCGCTGTCGGCTGGATCGTATCACACGTGATGCAGATGATGGGTAAGTTCGAGCCATCCGTCAATGGTAATCCTTGCCGCACGAGGCAGAAACTCGGATCGCTCCGTTCGACAGTCATTGAGTGCTAGGAAAGCTATCGCTACATTCCGATGCGTGACCCGAGCATCCTTACGACTATGCAAAGTCTGCATGGTTGCACGCTCATAGTGCAAGATTTGCAGACCTGAAAGGCAAAGACACCTCAGAACTCATTGGCACAGCGCTTGCTCTTCTCAATGAGCTGCAGCATGGTGTTGTGGCGAGAAAACAGTAAACGCGGACCGGTCAACACCATGTAGGAACCGGTTCCAGAAAGGATGGTTACATGACAAAGAAAAACACGATGATGATTATGCTGGTAACAGCGACCAGTATGCTTCTGCTGGCCGGTTGCCCGGACAACACTACCGACGCCACAAAGGCCGCATACTCCTTCGTTGACGAAAACGGCGATGGGATTTGCGATATGTGCGGCCAGGGAGCGGACGGCAACGGCGATGGTGTGTGCGATAACTTCGTTGACGCGGATGGCGACGGTATCTGCGATAACCGTCAAGGCCACGCCCGTCTCGGCCAAAGCGATGCCGGATACAAGTTCCACGACGCCAACGGCGATGGCCAATGCGATATGTGTGGCGGTAAGGATGCAAACGACGACGGTGTGTGCGACAACTTTGTCGACGCGGATGGTGACGGTGTCTGCGATAACCGTCAAGCCCACGCCCGTCTCGGGCAAAGCGATGCCGGATACAAGTTCCAAGACGCCAACGGCGATAGCCAATGCGATATGTGCGGCGGAGTGGATGCAAACGGTGACGGCGTGTGCGATTACTTCATCGATGCGGACGGCGATGGAATATGTGACAACCGTCAAGGCCACGCCCGCCTCGGCCAAAGCGATACCGGGTACAAGTTCCAGGACGCCAACGGCGATGGCCAGTGCGATATGTGTGGCGGCCAGGATGCCAATGGCGATGGTGTGTGCGACAACTTCGTTGACGCGGATGGCGACGGTATCTGCGACAACCGTCAAGGCCACGCCCGCCTCGGTCAAGGATCCCTCGGTTACCAGTTTCAAGACGGCAACGGCGACGGCCAATGCGATATGTGCGGCGGAGTGGATGCAAACGGCGACGGTGTGTGCGACAACTTCGTCGACGCGGACGGCGATGGAATATGTGACAACCAGAATTCGCACTCGCAACAGGGAGGTGTAAATGGTCGTGGTGAAAATGGCGGCGGTGGACGGAACGCCTAACTAGATGTACTGAAAAAACAGCAAGGGCGATGGACGTCCTCTGGATGGAAAGGAAAACAACGCATGATTATCGTGAAGAGATTGGCCTTGGTCCTTGCCGTAACACTTGTGGCGCTGGTTACGGGAGCAGCATTGCTTGGATCCGTGGACGCCGCGCCCACGAACTCAAGCGCAAAGCCTGCCTCGGAAAATGCTCAGGCTGCAACACCTGCGACGGAAAACGCTCAGCCCTCAACACAGCAGGATTCCAAAGCGAACGAGGCCCGATACTACGCGGACTCCGACAACGATGGCGTCTGTGACAATCGCGCTTCTTGCGGCAAAGGCAAGGGGCGTGGGTGCGGTTACGTGGATGCAAATGGCGATGGCATCTGCGACAATCAAGGCACAGGAGCGTGCCGTCAAGGGAACGGTCAAGGCCGTATGCGCCGTGATTATGTGGATGCGAACGGTGATGGTATCTGCGATAATCAAGGTGCTGGCGAACAGCATCGCCGTCAAGGCCACGGACAAGGTAGAGGTCAAGGACGCGGACAAGGCAATCGGTGAGAACCAAGCGAAACCGAAATATCTTCTGGCTGGCGCTGGTGGTCGTAATCATTGCGGCCGCCAGCGTCTACTCATTGATTAGTTCGTACCAATCGGAAGTCGACTCTCACCGCAGAGTGCTCTTGGGCCGAGGCCAAACGGTGCTGGATGCTCTCAAAGCGGGAATTCTGGCGCACGGCCGCATGGGTCGCTATCGCGGCGACCGGTTGGCGGTGATTTTTGATGAACTCGCGCGAACCCCAGAAATCCTTGCGATTGAACTACGGGGACCCGATGGCGAGATTCTAGCCTCTGGCGGACAGCGAGAAGAGATTCCCAACGTACCACCCAACCGGCCTCAGTGGGATGCGAAGCGGCTGGTGATGGCCCGCCATGTAGATCTTTTAACGGAGTGTGGCCCCGGCGGTGCGGGACGCGGGCGACAGGGCCGCCAAGACACAGAGGACTGGTCCTCTTTCCAGAAGGGAGTCTATGTCCTGACTGCGGTGCTCGATACTACGGAGATGTGCCGCGCGATACGGCGGCACCAGTTTCGTTTCGCGATCTCCATCGGCGTGATCTCCGCCACGCTCGCATTCGGCACATGGGCTGTAGTGTTGCTCCTAAGACGTTCCGAATTGGCAGCGGAACTTGAGCGCGAGCGGGAACGGGCCGGACGCCAGGAGCAGATTGCTCGACTGGGTGCAGGGCTTGCTCATGAAACCAGGAATCCGCTCGGCATTGTTCGAGGGCTTGCGCAATCCATAGGCGACTGTTCACACCACGATTGTCCCGTCAAAGATCAGGCTAAGAGCATTGTGGACGAAGTGGATCGGGTCATCGGAGGCATTAACTCCTTTCTTGTTCTCGCCCGTCCCAAAGAAGCGGTTCCCAAACACATCGACCTTGACCGTTTCTTTGAAGACTTTCTGCCGCTTGTGCAGATGGACGCTTCCGCCGCGGAGGCTGACGTGCGCTATACTCCGTGTGAACTGAGGATCTTGGCGGACGAGGGCATGCTGCGCCGCGCCACTCTAAACCTTATTCTCAACGCATTACGCGCCTCAAAGCCAGGAAGCACGGTCCAAATCGGTACGGAACGCACCCATTCGGTCCTTTCATTGCGAGTTTCAGATAGTGGCTGTGGTATCGCACCGGACGACCTGCCTCGCGTCACCGAACCGTATTTCACGCAGTTTTCCGGCGGTTCCGGGTTGGGATTGTCCATAGTGGATCAGATTGCGGCTGCTCACGGATGGCGATTGTGTGTAACGTCCGCATTGGGACAGGGCACTCAGGCAGTACTGGATGGCATTGTAATCGTGGAGTCATCATGACAACCCCTTCTTCCTGTATCGCGGTAGTTGATGATGAGCAGGCTCAACGCGAGTTGCTGGCCACCGCGTTGCGTTCGGCCGGATATTCGACGCTGCTATGTGCCGACGGTCGCGAGGCTCTCGCAGTGGCTCCACGCTGCAACCTGATGCTTCTGGATGTGCGAATGCCGGGGATGAGCGGGCTTGAAGTCTTGGAACAGGTCAAGACGGAATGGCCGTCCCTTCCCGTGATCCTCCTGACCGCCTTTATCGATGTCCGCGATGCTGTTGCGGCAATCAAAGCGGGTGCGCTGGATTACCTGGAAAAACCCGTTGACATTGACGAGTTGGTTGCCACAGTGGACGATGCACTAGGTAACGCTAACCGTCCACCGCGATCCGAGACGATACTTGAGATGCCGCCTTATGTTGTCGCAGAAAGCTCTTCAATAAAGCATGTCTTGGAGCAAGCGGCGCGTGTGGCCGATTCCAATATCTCCGTCCTCATACTAGGCGAGAGCGGCGTGGGAAAGGAGATCGTCGCCCGTTTCATCCACGACTTCAGCAGTCGCAGAGCCTTGCCGATGGTGCGCGTAGACTGCGGAACACTTCCCGATAATCTGGTGGAGAGCGAACTATTCGGTCACGAAAGAGGTGCTTTCACGGGCGCTGACGCCCAGCGCAGAGGACAGTTTGAGGCGGCCAACAATGGCACCGTATTCTTGGACGAGATAGGCGAGCTCCCGCTACCTGTTCAACCGAAGTTTCTCAACGTGCTGGAGACGGGACTCTTCCGTCGCGTGGGCGGCAGCCGCGAGTTTCACACCGAGGTGCGCGTGATTGCTGCAACCAATCGCGACCTGGAGGCGGAAGTCCATCAAGGACGGTTTCGGGAAGATCTCTTCTATCGACTCAACGTGTTTCCGCTAAGAGTCCCGCCATTGCGCGAACGTCCGGATGACATTCTGCCTCTGGCGGATCACATTCTTAAGGACCGCAAACTTCGCTTGGCACCGGCAGCCGAGCGCTTGCTGAGAGCCTATGACTGGCCCGGCAACGTGCGTGAGCTGCGAAACGCTATGGAGCGCGCCGCCATATTGGCTAATGGCTCACTGATCTTGCCAAACGACCTGCCCCCCCAACTCCAGAAGCCATCCACTACGCAGACACCGGGCAGTGTTCTCGTGGGGAATATGGTCGAGATCCAGCGGCGTGCCATTCTTGAAGCACTGGAAAAAACCGATGGAAACAAGACTCAAGCCGCGGCGCTGCTCGGTATCAGCCGCCGCAACTTCATTTACAAGCTTCGCGATTACGGCATGTGAAGATCCGGTGTTCAGTCGTCCTCCACGAAAGATTGGCTTGTGGGCTATACTGTTCCTCATCGGAAAACTTGACGCCAAACACGAGACACATGGATGAAATCGAGCCAAGACATGGATACACCTGAACTGGCTGCCATTCTGGACACGATGGCGGATGGGATCTTTGTCGTCGACCCTCAGCGCAAGATCCGAAGATGGAACCCCGCAATGGAACGTCTTACGGGATACTCCGCCGAGGAGACCGTTGGCAAACCTTGCGGTGTCTTCACATGGCTGGAAAGGGATCCTGACGAAGAAGAAGATGGCATGTACTGCCGCCTTTTCGCCGCAGGCAGAATGGACAGGTCCGAACTCACGGTTAGGTGCAAAGATGGCTCGACGTTGCCGGTGCTGGTAAGCGCCCGCACCCTCAAAGATGCCGAGGGCAATCCTACTGGAGCCGTGGTCACCGTTACGGACATTTCGACCATCAAACGGCTGGAGATGGAAGTAACCCAGTTGCGCCACGAGGTCGAGGAACGCTACCAGTTTCACAATATCGTCGGTAAAAGCCAGGCGATGCAGCGTGTGTTTGAGCTCATTGAACTGGCGGCCGCATCGGAAACGACGGTGCTGGTGCGCGGCGAAACGGGCACCGGAAAAGAAATGGTCGCCAAGGCGATTCATTTTCACAGCCCGCGAAAAGATGGGCCGCTTGTCAGTGTCAACTGCTCCGCACTGTCTGAGACGCTCGTGGAAAGCGAACTATTCGGTCATGTCCGGGGCTCATTCACAGGGGCCGTGAAGGACCATGTGGGCCGATTCGAACGTGCAAATGGCGGAACGATCTTTCTCGACGAAGTTGGAGAGATTCCACAGGCGGTGCAGGTGAAGCTGCTGCGTGTGATTCAGGAACGCGAGATCGAGCGGATTGGCGAATCCAAGCCGCGAAAGGTCGACGTGCGCATCATCGCCGCAACGCATCGCGACCTCCGGGATCGGGTCGAGAAGGGACTGTTTCGCGAAGACTTGTTTTACCGCCTCAACGTGTTCCCGATATACCTACCTCCGTTGCGGGAACGCGAGGAAGACATCGCTCCGCTCGTGGCGCATTTC
>CAIYET010000164.1 GCA_903925285.1 Candidatus Hydrogenedentota bacterium
GTTCGCCGGGATGCAGCCGGATTCGCGAGTCCTGTTGACCGCACGCGATGTGTAACGCGCCCGGCTTCTCGCGCTGGAATAGCGCTTCCCATTGCCCGGCCCAACCGATGGCGACGATCATGCCGCCGCCGCTCGTTTGGACGTTGAAAAAAGGCATTTCCGTATCGGACGAGCGTCCGCCGACGGGCGTCACGATGCGCGGTTCGGCCATGCCGGACGGCAACGTCTCCGTCACGGGCATGAAACTCTTTTCGGAATTCGATTCGCCCAGCGCGCGATGAAGAATACAACGATCCGAAGCGACCGGCAGCAGCATATCCAAAACGCGCACGGCTTCGATGAGCGGCGAATCCGTCGCGCCCGTGTTCGCGATTTCGAGCAACAGTTCGACGGCCGCTTCTTGCGTGTAATGGCGGGCTGTGTAGGTCAATTCCAAGCCCGTGGCCGGATCGTGAAACGTTAACGAGAGCGACGTCGCGCCCAGTCCGGCAAGTTGCGTTTCCGCCTTGCATTCCCATCCACGCACGACGGCGTTCGCGGATGTTCCGTCAATCGTGAACGAGAACGCCAGTGGCGAACTTTTACAACCGTGCAATAGGTATAGGTCAACCCACCGGCTCGCACGCGCGAGTTCCGTTTTCGATGGGGCCGCCACGGCGTGCCACGACCACGAGGTCAATGCGAGTAGCAAAAGGAACACGGTAAACAGTTTCATGCTCTTCTCTCCGTAAGGGCCGCAGTCGGTTCCATTGGGAAATGGGATCTACCGTTTCTGCCGGTAATCGTCAAGGTAGAGGCCAATTTGTGCAAGCGGGATCGGCTCGAATCCGGGGACCTTCCGAAAGACGATGGAATCGGCGCGCAATGCGAGATTCGACGCAGCGTCCACAAACCCCGGATCGGTTTCGAGAACGAGATTGTCCGTCAACGTGTTCGTGCCTTCGCCGAATGCGCCGGATTGGATCGAGACGTTGCGAGCGATGTTGTTGCCGCAGCCTTTTCCCATTGCAGTATTGAATGTTTCAAGGAGGCGCGGATAACGCGTCGAATAGGGCGGCTGCGTGATATCGAGGACTTCGAGCAGACGTTTGTGTTGGAGATCGTCCGTTTTCCAGTCGTAGGCGCGCGTGTCATACGCCAACGGTACCGAATTGCGATTCCGGTAGAAGATATTGTTGGCGAACACGTGGTCGCAGCCGTGATTGACCCAGACGGCGTCGCCGGTCGTGCGCGCGATGATATTGCCTTCGACGAGCGTGCCGCAGGCATCGTCGTCGAAATACAGCACCGATGTCGAGCCATGTTCGCTGCCGTTATCATGAAAGTAATTGTAGCGGACGACGTTGCCCTGCAAGCTCGGATCGCGGCCCATGTAGAACACGCCCATGTCGTCGGCATCGACGCAGGTGCGATAAACCTCGTTGTACTGAATGACGTGATCGTTGCCGTTAAGATAGATCGCGTTATTCGGGCAATCGTGGATGAGACAGTGCTCGATACGATTGCCGACGCCGTCGATATTGACCGCCGACTTGTA
>CAIYET010000165.1 GCA_903925285.1 Candidatus Hydrogenedentota bacterium
AGGCATTTGTGCCCGTGGGTTGCCACCCACGGCTATTCATGTTTCTCCCCTCCGGGGAAATTGAGTTGAGGCAACAACTTTCCGAAAGATTGGAGCTTCGATAAAGTACGCTAAATCCAGAAGAGCCTCTTTTGTCAAACACATCATGAGATACAACGGCGCATCATTTCACATTCAGAGGAACTTCAACTATACTGGGTTGTGGGCAAAGCCCACCTGGGAAATTACGAATGGACAAGAGCGAAGGTCATGGGCCGCCCGACCTTCCTAATTCCTAATTCCTAATTCTTAATTCATCTTGCAGCCCCGCGCCGGACGGTGTAGTATGAAGCCGGTCCTTGAACTTGGACATAACGAAAGGAGCAACGAACCATGTTAGTTGCCTTGCTGATTCTCATCGGGATTGCCGTCGGAGTCGTGCTTTGGCTCATTGGTGTGTACAACGGTCTCGTGCAAGTACGCAACGCGGTCAAGAATGCTTGGGCGCAGATCGACGTGCAACTCAAGCGGCGGCACGATTTGATACCCAACCTCATGGAGACGGTCAAGGGATACATGACCCATGAACGCACGACGCTCGAGAACGTCACAAACGCGCGCAATATGGCCGCGCAGGCTTCGGGCGTCGGCCAACAGGGACAGGCCGAGGCGAATCTGAACCGCGCCATGTCGCAGTTCTATGTGGTCGTCGAGAATTACCCCGATCTCAAGGCCAACCAAAACTTCCTCGCATTGCAGGAGGAATTGGCCTCGACCGAAAACAAGATCGGCTTCGCGCGCCAGTTCTATAACGACCAAGTCATGCAGTTCAACAATCGTATCCAGATGTTCCCCAGCAACATCGTCGCAGGTATGTTCGGCTTCAAAGAGGCGGAGTCCTTCGAGATCGAGGACGCGGCAGAACGCGAGGTCCCGAAGGTCAGCTTCACTTAAACGCGTTTCGACGCGGAAGGCAATCCATGAAAGAATTCATCATCAACCTCGGGCCGCTCGAAACCCGCATTGCGGTCCTCGAAGATAAGCGGCTGGCCGAATTGCACATCGAGCGCGAGGAAAGCCGCAGCATTGTGGGAAACGTCTACAAGGGCCGTGTCGACAGCATTGTGCCGGGCATCCAGGCGGCGTTCGTCGATATCGGTTTCGAAAAGAACGGCTTCTTGTACGTGTCCGACATCGCCGGCACGGAAGGCACGGGCGACTTTGTCATCGAGGACGGCGTCGCGCAGGCGAAGACGCGCGGGCGCCGCAAGACCCTCTCGATCGAGAATATTCTCAAGAAAAACCAGTATGTCATGGTCCAAGTCAGCAAGGATCGCCTCGGAACGAAAGGGGTCCGCCTGACCAATTTCATCACGTTTCCCGGGCGTTACGTCGTGCTCATGCCGACCGTCACGCAACTTGGCATCTCGCGTAAGATCGAGAGCGAGAAGGAACGTGACCGCCTCAAGAAGCTCCTGCAAACCCTGCGGCCCGAAGGTGTCGGCCTGATTACCCGCACCGCCGGCGAAGGCGCGAAGAAGTTGGACCTGCAAAACGATATCAAGTACCTCACGAAGCTATGGGAACGCGTTAAGGATAAGATGGAAACCGTTCACGGTCCCGGTATGTTGTACGAGGATCTCGGTCCCGTGCTGCGGATCGTCCGCGATACCTTCACGGGCGAGACGGAACGGCTCGTGGTCGACCACGAGAGCGAGTTCGAGCGCATCCAGTATTTCCTGGACATGTACGCGCCCACCCTCAAGAAACGTTGCGAGTTCTACAAAGGACCAAAGCCCATTTTCGACCAATACGAGGTCGAACCGGAAATCGAGAAGGCGTTGCGCCGCAAGGTCAACCTCAAGAGCGGCGGTCACATTTGCATCGACCAGACCGAGGCGCTGATCGCCATCGATGTCAATACGGGCAAGTTCACCGGCAAAACGCATCTCGAAGAAACCGTCTTCAAAACCAATATCGAGGCCGCCGAGGAAATCGCGCGCCAGGTCCGGGTGCGCGACATGGGCGGCATCATCGTCGCCGATTTCATCGACATGGAACAGGAACGCAATCGCCGCGAATTGATGCGCGTGCTGCAAGAGGCGCTCAAGGACGACCGCGCGAAGACGACCGTTTCGGAAGTGACCGAACTCGGCATGATCGAGATGACGCGAAAACGCGTCAAGCACAACCTCATCAAAGCCCTGTCCCAACCATGCCCCTATTGCGAAGGCAACGGAATGGTCCGGTCCGTTACCACGATGACCGCAGATACCCTGCGCCGTCTCGAAAGTTTCTTCTGCCGGTCGAAAGAGAAGTCCATCATCCTGCGTACCCATCCAGACGTGGCCCAGCGTCTCCAAACCGAGAACAAAGAACTTCTCGACGCCGTCGCGCACCGTTTCACCCGCGAGATCCAGGTCGAGGCCGTCAAGAATTTCCATATCCATGACATCAAAGTATTCAATCCCAAGACGGGCAAGGAACTCAAACTGTGAAAATGCAGCCCAAACACATCCAAACACGCCGGCGTGCGTGGGGGGCTTTCTGTGCACTCGCGCTCGTGCTGGCCGTAGCGGCGGGGTGCGCCAGTTCGCGCGAGAAGAAACCGGAAAACGTGCCCCCGGAAAAGAGGCTTAAACAAGCAATCAAGGACGTCAAGCACGATCCGAAAGATCCGGTGCCTTTGTACCAGATGGGCAACGCCCTCTTCGACCTTCAACGGTATGAGGACGCCGCGACCGCGTACCAAGGCGTCTTGGTTATCGCGCCGAATCACGCATCGGCACATGTCAACCTCGGCTTAACCCTGAAGCGCCTTAACCGTTTGCCGCAGGCCATCGAACAATACCATGCCGCGCTCGTCATCACCCCGAACGATCTTGTCACCTTGCGCGATTTGGCCGCCGCGCAAGAAAGCAAGGGCGATTTGGAGGATGCCGCGAAAACCCTCGATCAACTCGCGGAACTGCAGCCCAACGACGTACAAATCCTGTCGCGCCAGGCGAACGTCTTCTTCAAGTTGAAGCAATACGACGTGGCAGCAAAAGTCTTCGACAAAGTCATCAAACTGGATCCCGGTCGCTCCGAAGACTACTACAATCTCGGTCTTTGTCATTTCTACCAAAACAAGTACGATGCCGCATTGATCACCTGGCTGGCGGCAGTAGCGCACGAACCTCGAAACCGTTCCGTCAACAAGGGACTCGCGGTCTTGTACTGGAAACGCCTCGAATACAAACAGGCGTGGGACGCGGTCGCGAAGTGCCAAAGCATGGGTATCGCACTCGACGCCGACTTCCTGGAGAATCTCCGAAAGGACTCCGGCGTATCCGGTCTCGAACCGGAGGCACAGCCGGTGAAATAGACCCACGCACTCGGCGCAGAATCGGTTGTGAGGCATTTGACAAAACGGGAACGACATCATATAACACGTCGGGGATGAAAACCGCTCCCTGACCTTGCACTTTTCTCCTGAAAAAGCGGAATCCGTTCATGCGAACGGATTCCGCTTTTCCTTTTCACGCCAAGTCTATCTTGATGATACACAGCCTCTTGGCGGTTGAGCGCAAATTTTGGGCTTGACAAAACACTGTGCATGATGTATAATCACAGTGTATGAAGCAATCTATGTCAAGAAAACTGATTCTTACGCCCATATCGGCGGCGGCCCCAAAGCCGTTGTATGAGCAGGTTGTCGACGGAATCAAGCGCGAGATCGCTGCGGAACGCCTGGCGCCGAATTCGTTGCTGCCCTCGTTCCGAGATCTCGCCGAGAATCTGCTCATCAGTGTTGTCACCGTCAAACGAGCCTACGATGAACTCGAGCGCGAGGGCATTATCTATCGCAAACAGGGGCTTGGCACATTTGTGTCCGCAAACGGCTCGATACGAAACCGCGAGGTGCAGACGGCCCGGGTCGAGTCGCTCATGCGGCAGGCTTTGCACGAAGCCGCCGAAGCCTGCCTTGTCGAGGACGAACTGCTTGGGATGCTTGAGCGCTTACTTGACGAACGGAAGGAGGGTTAGGCCGTGGAACAGGATGCTTTGAGAATCCGGGGACTCGAGAAGTCGTTTTCAAAGTTCAAGCTGGGCCCCATCGATATTACGGTACCGCGCGGAATCATCTATGGACTGATCGGACCCAACGGCGCTGGAAAGACCACCGCCCTCGACTTGGTCATGGGCATGGGCCGCAAGGAGGCTGGGGCCATCGAGGTATTCGGATTCGACCCCGACCGGGAGGAAGTGGCTGCCAAGAAAAGGATCGGCTATGCCAGCCCGGATATGCCCTTCACGGCATGGGGGCGCGTTGGCCGCGTGCTCGGTTTTTACCGGAGCTTTTACCCCGATTGGGATGACGCGTACTGCACGGACTTGCTCAGGCGGCTGAATCTGGGATGGGACGACAAAATCCGCACGTTGTCGTTCGGTGCACGCACCAAACTCGGCCTCGTACTCGCCTTGTCGCACCGGCCCGGTTTGCTGCTGCTCGATGAGCCGATCATCGGTCTCGATGCGGTCTCGAAACAAGAGGTTTTCTCGGAATTACTCGATGCCGTGCGCGACGCCAACCGTTCGGTCGTCATCTCTTCGCACGACT
>CAIYET010000166.1 GCA_903925285.1 Candidatus Hydrogenedentota bacterium
GATGTACTCCCGAAAAGAGACAAGGGCCTTGGGACTGCGAATCCTTGAGGCCCTTATAATCACGATGCGATTGTCACTGTTGTGGATATACTTCTGGGCAGTTGCGTCAAACGTCCGTCGAGATGCGGCTCCACGACAAGATTGGGCTTCATGTAGACACCCGCGCCCACACTGCGAGCCTGTGATGTGAGTGTCTCGACCCAGGCCCATTCTGGTTGAACTTTGCGGCCACCGATACTCTTTGCGCCGACGATGAGCCAATCAAGAAGCTCGGGCCGCGTGAACACCACACGCTCCTGCAATGGTTCGCACGAGACAAATCGAACACATGCGCGTACGGCGGCTAGCGCTTCTTCTGTTGCCTGGACGCGGGCTTGGACGTCCACGGTCGCGCCGACCCATGCGTTATCAGGCCACGTGATTGTAGGCAACCGCTTGGGGTTCTTGGTCAGAAAGATGAATGTCCACTGCTGGGCGGCGCGGACCCGCTCAAGTACAGCGTCAATCCATTCCTGCGGAACCCAATCCCCGAATAAGTCCGCCATACTGCACACAAAGACGGATCGGCTCCATGGACTCACGGATTTCGGAACGGGTGTGTTGATAGGGGCGAAAAGACGTTCAGGATGGAACGCCGGGACGAATCCGGCGCTTCCGCCGAATCGTGTTGCGATCCCGCGTGCATAACAATACGGGCAGTTGTTTAGGCACCCGGTCACCGGATTCCACGACCACCATGCCCAATCGATGTTTTCGTTGGTTCGGTTGAACAGCGACTTGCCTCCCTCAGATGGACGATTCGGTGTTACATCCCGGATGACGTTGCTTGTATCAACCGCTTGTCTGTCAATTGTCTTCATGCTCGTGGCCTCCTTCATTGTCTTGTGTCGGTCGCATCGCTTCGATCGCCTGCACTACGTAGGCGGATGCGTTGCGTTGCGTTTGCTTGAGCCATACGTATAGCGGCAGCGGGATTGAGATGGTCATGGTGATTTTGCGTACGAGAGAATTATCTGTAGTCATTGTTGAACCTCCATTGTTTGAACCAACACGTTGTTTAACTGTTTGTCCTATCGAGGATTTGAAGGTGTCAGAAGCGTGAAGAGAAGACTTCCTCGGCGGCGCGTTAAGGATGGATAATGTAAAAGTTGACGAGATATGACCTTCACTTACGCTCATCGAGGGTTCAGATATCGGTCCACAATAAACTTGGCATAGTCCCAGTCAAGGTTGGACAGCATGTGAAGTGAATGCAGAATACGCCGTGCCATATCGGCCGTCGTCTGAATCCGTCTAGGCGTGGGGACGGACTCAGTAATCCGGCTGAGCACGGCGGCGAGTTCGGTGAGGAACAAGTCCTGCCGACCTTCCAGAAAAACGGGATAAAGCCTTTCGACCGCGCTACGGCACCACCGCTCAACAACATGGAAATTGTTGATATACAGAAGCAGTCCGTACATGTACGCCAGGGGTGTCAAGATGTCGCCTTCCGGTCCAGGACGGTAGATAAGCCCGTATTCGGGAGCTAAGGCTTTCATGCCATATGGTTCGAGGACCACTCGTGTGTTGTATGCAAACTCCGCCAGATTGGTCATTCCGCATGGCGTAATTGCGTTCAGGTCAACGGACCTCAGCGAGATGTCATGGAGGCTAGAGGTGGCAAGGTCAACCACAGGTACGGCATAGCTCGTGGCGAACTTGCTGAACACAATCGTGGAATCACAGGTGATGCACACTTCGATGCCATGAACCTCGCGGATATGCCGCTCAAATAGTGAGTGTGCCAGGAGGTACTGGAACTGGCTAGCGCCTAAGACGTGATACCGAAACTCCCTGAGTCCACGAGCGCGTGCATCACGCAAAGCTCTGATGAGCGGGATGACGTAGTCGATGCAAGGTGGCTTCTTGCGTTTTCGCGAGGAAGCCAGCCCACCGGTACCGAAATTGAAGAATTCACCCGCCAACTCCTTCCGATGTAGGTTTTCCCAGACACGCAATAATTCAAGAGTGCGAAAATGTTCTATGTAAATAACGCGACTGCGGACCGCCTCGGGAAGTCGAGATGCTAGCGAGTAGGATAAGTCGTTCAGGTGGGTGAGTTGTGCCTCTGATTCAAAGATGTTCACTTTGCCTGGTGCCAAATCGAGCGTAAACGTCCAATCAATAGACAGCGCCGAATACGTTATAAGGTCATAGAAACGTTGTGTGAAGGCGGGAATCTCCGCCGCAGTCATGAATCCTTGCTGAACTTGGTAGCCGCCGTTATCAATCGTGAGTTCGGTGTCGCAGAGGTAAGGCCGGTTTCGGAGCCAACGGACCAGGCTGCGAAACTTGTCAAAGGTACGGCGGTTAATGGGCCGCCCCTTCTCCATTACCGAACCCATGCTGACAAGAAACTGTGGGCATGTCCTGCGGAAATACCTGCTGACGGCATTGTCATCCAAGTATCCTGGATAGCACCTTTTTACCCGCTCAACGTAGCCAGCGATACCATCGACGCGGGCGCAAATGAAATGTCTGTGTGGTGGGAACATGACGTAATCCTCGAAGGAAAATGCCGGCCCTGGACACCGTTGCGGAATCCAGGGCCAGCCGTGTTCCTATTCCTGTTCGGTTACGTCAATTGCGACCCGCGCCGACTGCCAGCGTTGGCATCCGTGGTCGAACCAGTGAATCGTTGCATTCTCACCAGTCTTTGAGGCAAAGAAGGCGTCTTCCAACTCGTTGATTACTACAGGTTGAGGCCGGAAATCCTGTACCTCGAACTTTACGTTTACGCCAGAGACGAGCGATGCACACGCATCGTCCGTAGCGCGCATTTTCCCGTTGACCACTGTCAACTTCTTTTCCTGGACCTCGCCATAGAGCCATAGCTCCTGCGCGGCTTCATGAAGGTTCACGGGTTTGTTGTTCGTGGTCTCACGAACCGTGGATGGAGCTGTGGTAGTGGCGACGTTGTAGTCATGGCACGTGTAAACGTTGCCTGTTGCAGATTCAGCGCCGTCATCGGCGTCAACGTCTTCATCAGCGTCAGGGTCGTCGCCAGCGTCTTCCTCTTTTGAGACGTTTGAACAGCCTGATTCATCCGAATCATCTTCACCATTCGATTTACTGTCACTGATAACGTCGATTCTACTGTCGTCGTATTCATCATCAGACGATTCCGAGAGGGCGACTTCGTGGCCTTCCTGGTCATCTATCTGGTCGGGCTCGGTCTCATCAGCCTGCTCCACGACCTCATTGTGGCTTGTGGCGGGGGCAGGGGCAGGGGATAGGAACCGCTCACGAAGTTCTTTCACTTCGCGGAACGACAAGTTCTTGACCGCGACTTCCGCGACGCCCGTTACTTCGGTCAGAAGGACCAGCCCTGTCTCGGTGAAGCGCCAGCACGCCTGTGGAAATTTCTGCACCTCATCAAAGACACACGGGCCAATTGCGGCGAGTTCATTCAGGATTAGGTCATCATCGTCATTCCAATCGACCACGTCCAATACTGGGCGTACCCAGCGCATGAGACGGCGTGCACGGTCAGGTGACAACTTAAATTCGTGCTGATACCACTTCGTAAATGTGGTTTCACGGTCACTGCTCAATTCGATGCCATTCGCCATGGCTCGCTTCGCAAAACTCAGATATGCGCCCACACGGGCCAATTCGCGATTGCCACCGTGTAAATGCTGGCGGATTTGAGGGGTGAACGTGGCAAGCAGTTCTTCGTCGCTGGGCACTGGATTTGCCTGTTGACCGTGCAACGTTGCACCCTGCACTGATAGTACAGAACGTGATTCGTTCTGTGTCCCCAACGCCATCTTGGTTGGTTGAGGTTGGGTGAGTTCTGGAGAGGACTCATTGTTCATCGTCCCCTCTGTGTCAGTCGCTTGGACGTGCACGTCCAAACGCTCATCCTTTAAGATTTCGTACACTACTTTTTCATTTATCATCTGCACTCCTTTTTCGACGCCACCAGCGATGTGTGTGCGTCATTTTTTGTGCAGATGTTTGTTGTGTGATATGATGTGTAAATCATCGGCTCATAACTCATGAATGGACATGAACTTATGGAAGTGGGCGACGTTTCTTGCAAATCCGAGCGCGAGCACCCAGCTCAAATTAAGCCGGAGCGAGAAGGTCCTACCAAACGAAAGACCGAGCGAAAACACTGGTTTGTCTTGTTGATTCGAAGACTCAATCGGGGGAAGGAACCGTTTGTGGAATGGGCCGAGGACATTCACCAGCATTCCGAAAACGCCTTATCAACGTTTAGTGGCAGCCCTCCCCGGCTGCGGACAAAGGTCTGGTATTGGGGCAGTAAGACGGATGGAAGCGAAAGCGGATTGGTAATCACCATCATGCTCTTAGCACGTAAAACACACGACGTGAGCTTGCTGTCTCTCATTACCGAAGTGCTCAAAGTAAATGAACAAGGCGAGTTCTTAGTTGATGTAAAGGATATAGGTGTCCTCGGGTCTGCGCTTAAGCTTCACAACAATATCAGGCGGCTGGCCGCGAAGAAGAAAGGGCAACAACGCCGAGCGTTTCACCTCTTGAGGTTTGAAGTGAAGCAACTCATGACGTGTGCCGTTCCAAGGCGCTTGCCGAAAGCGATTGGACAGTAAGACCGGAATACACATGTGAAGGAAGAAGGCTTGGTGTCGCCGAACCGATAAAGCGCCGACGGCCGATTTGTTGGCCCAGTATCTGATTCGGACACATAGGTCTTGGCAGACTATGTTGGCATGTCGCGGACGCGAATTCGACAGTTCCTTGTATTGGCAGGATTACTGGAACCGCCCCTATTGCGGTTACGGCCACGTGACGACCTGAACGAACACCAAACGCGGCAGATGATGACGGGCGAACGGGCGGCGCTGACGGCGGGGGCGAACTGAAGACGTGACTTGAATGCCCCTGGATATGACCTCTATGATGTCCTTGTACCGGAATTCTTTCGTCAACCCTGAAATGGCTGACGGACTCGAATGGCGTGTTGCCGAGAGAGCTGAAGATTTCCCTGGCCGTCATTTAGTCTTACATGAGTACTCTTTATGCCAACTAAACAAACTAAGCGGGCCAAGGCGCATGAAAATGTAAACGCAGGAAGTGCTCTCTTTGAAGCCATACGCTACGCCATTATTCACAAGCGAGGCGCTACTCATGGATACGATTATCGCGGATTATTCAAAATCGACACCACGCTTTTGGTGGTCTGTATCTGGACAAAGAAGAACACATTCTGCTGTGAATTCATGGAACGGGTACGCTCAGACGACACATCGGAATGGCTCGAGACAAAGCGTTCATTGATTGAGCGTCAGGGTATCGCGGTTTCTGGCGGGAAAACCACACGCTCAGGACGTGTGATTTCTTCTTCCTTACAGCCAGAGCTTAGCCGCCTTTTTTCTAGCAAGCTCAAATATCAATGCTGTCTGGAATCCACGACATTCGAGATTGAGATAAGTCCGGATATTGAGGCTGAAATTCTTCAAGCAAGGAATTGTACCCCCCCGGAATCTCATCTTCCGCTTGACGTTCCAAAACATCTGACTCAGAAGCTCAGGAGGCC
>CAIYET010000167.1 GCA_903925285.1 Candidatus Hydrogenedentota bacterium
TTCGTTGTCGCTTCAGCCACGCAAGTGGGGCGGATCGTATGGACAACTCAGCTACACCCATCAAGGCAAAGGGCACACGGAATACGTACCCGAAGAGCGCTGCAAGGAGGTGCGGCGCCAGATCGCCAACTACCGCAAATTCCGGAAACTCACACAGGAGTGGATCAATCTCGAACTGGAGGCTTGTCAGTTCAAAAGAAAGCAACTCAACACATTTTAGCGCCTGACCGAACGGTTCAAAAGAGTCTCAATGAAAAGTAGAAACAGCCAAATTAATGGAGGAAAAAAACATGGAAATACAAAAGCCCGTACATGAAGTACGTCTTGGGAGAATCAAAGCAGCCATCTGGGCGAACGAGTCCGAGCGCGGCACACGGTACAACGTCACCGTGTCGCGCATCTACAAGGATGGCGATGAATGGAAATCGTCGGAGTCTTTTGGACGCGATGACATTCCACTTGTCATCAAGGCGCTTGACCGAGCCCACGACTTCATGCTCGACGCCGGAAAAAACGAAGGGTGATTACCAATCTCGGGGCGGTTGCAGGCCGCCCCCTCTTTAACTGAAAAGCATTATGAAAACGAAATTTGAATTAGGTCAAGTCTGTATTACATCCCATGCGCGGGATGTTCTCAATCCTTCTGATGTGGAAACGTCCTTGCGCCGCCATGCAAGCGGGGACTGGGGCGAGGTGTGCATGGAAGACAACGCAGAGAACAGCTTTGCCCTGCGCGAAGGATTGCGCATCTTTTCCGCGTATCACGACTCCAATCAGGTGAAGTTTTGGATCATTACCGAGGCCGACCGGTCTGTGACAACCGTGCTTCTTCCGGAAGATTATTGAACCCGGCGAGCCGACCAGTCCGGCCCCTTTCCCCCCTCTCGGGAAACTTCGGACGTCCGAAGTTTTCCCGTCTTCGCCAAGCCATCGAAATACCTCTCCAGATTCCCGTATTGCCTCATAACGGAAATTTCTTGGTATGCCTACATTCTGATCGGCCCTAACCACAACCAAGCAAAAGAGGCCATTTCTGGTCTTTCAAGCACGCTTGACCCCACGTCTCGACTGCCCGACCAAACCCTGTATCAATCCTGCTCTTGAATTAGTTTAACTGAATCAGCAACAATAACTTATGATTTTTGTAGGTAATGGTTTTTTAACTCCATCAAGAACCGCCAAAGCGCTGATAGTTCCCAACTGGGCATGTAACGTTTATGTTGACTCAACGTGATTTGGAGATTCTATTCATCCTCACAAATAAGGTGAGAGTTCTTTCCGTTTCCCAGATTGCCCGTACGTGGTGGAACCAAGCCGTACACCCGATTCAATCCGCCCAGGCCCGCCTTAAGGTTCTCGAATCACAAGGCCAGATCCGGTGCGTTTCTTTTCCGGTCCACCCCGAGATCGCGCTTGAGAGTCCGTTGAGGGTGTGGCAGCCAGGTCAGCCCGAACCCGATTTTGGCTCGTTGTCGTACCGCGCGCACGCACGATGGATACACCCGCCGGTCTTCGAGAGATTGGTGTATGCGACCAAAACCGCCGCAGCCCATCTGGGCGGTTTTGGAGATTCTCCGCCGGACGCCAACCACGCCACCCACGACATGCATCTAGCCGCCGTCTTTCTTTTCAAACGGCTTCATGAACCGGCTTGTGCCGAGTCTTGGCAATCTGAGGACATTGTTCGTTCCGGAAGGTCCGGCTATGACGATAAACTGCCCGACGCAATTGTCACGTATCCAATGGTAACGGCCATCGATTTCGTGGGAAAATACACCAAAGCAAAACTGAACGCTTTCCACAAATACTGTGAGAGAGAGAATATGGCGTACGAACTATGGTGACCTCTATAACCGGGATGGCACGGCGGCAAGCGATTCTCGCTCACATTGCCCGGTACCGCTTTTCCCTTCGGCCTGTCATCGAGAAACTGTTTTTCAAGGGAAATAGTTGTGACAACGTACTTCGCGCCATGATGAAAGATGACCTCATAATTGCGAGACCCGATACCGAGGAGCCTGCCGTTTCTCTGCTCGACAGCGAGGAACCCACCGTTCCGCGACCTGACACCGAGGAGCCGCGTAGAGGAACGCTCATCCCAGGCGGCTACAAATACTATCAACTCACACTCAAAGCGGCGAACTTACTTTCCCTCCCTTCATCACGGACAAATCTGCTTGGACCGGGATCCATCGACAGGCACCTTGCAATCCTTTGGTTCTGCTGCATGGGCAGGAACAGACTGAATCTGCTGGAGACTCATCATCTTGTCAAACTCTTTGGTGAAGAAGACGGAGCAATGTCTTCAATTCTCGATGGTTCATATTGCATAGAGCTAGAAGGGAACCATCGCATTTTCAAGGTCTTTACGCCTGGAGCCAAAGACCAATACCACATTAATCTTTTCAAGAAACACATGGAAGACGCCACGTCACATCCGGTGCTTTCGCGTTGGCTCGAGACTCGGCGTTTGGCGTATGCCTTCTTGATGCCCAATGACTTCAGATCCCAAAAACTCAAAAGAGACCTGAAAGACGACGGTTACTTTCAAACCACCGACATACACGTGGTGACCGTCCCTACCCATCAGACGCTCGATGCGCAACTCAAGCCCACGCCACAACCGGTCAGGAAAGTGGTGACCGTCCCCACCCATCAGACGCTCGACGCACAACGCAAGTCCAAGCCACAACCGGCCAGGAAAAAGGCATGTTCGAAGAAATCAAACGCCAAGTATTGAAATACTCTGCGGAATCCCCGACCGACTATCGCAGAGACCGCCTTCCATCCGATGCCGACTATGCCGACATGGCCCTGGCGGACGGGGCGCACATAAAAGAAGGTCAAGCTGAACACACCAAAACGGCGTATATCTCGCAATTGCTTCTCTCCGTGGGCGGCACGATTGGCCTGGTCTTTATCGGGCCTCACATTTCCTTGCATTATCTGATACCCCTTAGTTTCGTCGTCTCTCTTATTGCCCTGATTAGCGTCCTCGTCAAGCCAGTACCCAACAAGGGCGTCGCCGTTGCTTTGGCCGTTCTCGCGCCGCCCGGCGCTGTGTTTATTTCATACTATTTAGGCACCCTGCTTGCCTTTCGATTTTGGGCGTCCGCGCTTCTTGCTATTTCCGCTCTTGCCGCCGTCATTTTCCTTGCCCAAGCGCCCTTCACTCTTTGGCGCGAGGCCCTCCTCAACAACGTTCGTATGGGACCCGAACAACGTGATGCAGCAAGACCAATACCGTATCGGCCAGACATTCTGTTCTTGGCGCTGGTGAGTTTTGCCGCAGTCCTTATACCCGTCTGGTCGCCATTTTGGGCACTTGTGGTTGTTGTTCTTTTCGGGAGTTTCTTTCTCTGCTACCGACTGCGTCAGAAAAAATCAGCCGATCCAACTTTCCGCTTTCGAGACTTTTTGTCTCTTGCCACGACAATTGCGGTCTTCCCGCCTACATACCGCGCCCAATACCGATCCTATCCAGGCACTTGGAATCCGCGCGGCGAGCTCAAACGAGCAGAGAGGGCCGTATTCTTGACGCTCGTTTCCTGGGCGCTTTTTCTGACCGTTGCGTTGTCAGGCTACTCAGCGTGGGACACGCCGTTTCTCCGTTCCCATTTCCTGGAGCTATTCCACGGCGACCTACCCAAGAGCGCCGTTCACATGGCCATTGTCTCAAATCTCGCCCCGGCCGCAGACTGGCGCAAACTCCCGGCGCCGTATTCGCCACCAAAAGGCGCAATGTCTGCCGATGATTTTTCCGTTGCGCAGAATAAGATGTCGAACAAGGAAAGACGGCTTGCTCTCAAAGTACTCAGTGGACAGATTATCCAGCGTCATCAGGCTGAAGCGGCCATAAATCAGTTCGTTGCCCCGGCTCTTAACAGCTCACCTTATCTCTGGCTCTATCTTTCAGGGAGAAGCTTCTTTAGGGGAAGTTTTTCCGTCGCTCTTCTTTGGCTTATCGCCGTCCTTCTTGCTGTGTCCATTCCGCCGACAGTTCTTATGGTCGCCCTATTTGGACCCTTTTGTTCTGCGCTTGCCCTACAGCGCGAGACTCAGTCCACGGTGGATTCCGATGAAGAAGAACGCACCGACTGGCAGAGTTATGTAGATCAAATCCGCATTTCTACACATGCCACCAAAGACCCGCTCATGTCTCGCACCGTTCGAGAGTCCGAGCATCTTTTCATGGGGCATGAACCCGTGAAGGGGTTTCCAATCCTTCTCGACAGGTCTATTCTCAAGCAGCATGCCTACATCCTAGGGGGAACTGGTTTCGGTAAAACTTCGCTGGGCGTCATGCCGTTGGTCATGCAACTAATCCATGGGCATCGAGACAAGAGCGGTGCGGACACGCCCATGCCCCCGATGCTCATTATCGATCTCAAGGGAGACAAGGCCCTTTTCCACACAGTCAAAGCCGAAGTAGAACGGAAGGCCAAGGAAGAAGGACGAAGCCTAAAAGACGCGTTCCGTGTGTTTTCGTGCGAAGTCGGGCACGCCTGCCACTCCTTCAATCCTTTCGACAACCTTGGGGTCATGCGCCAGAGCATGGTTGAACTCTGCAATGTGTATCTTGATGCACTGAACCTCAACCACGGCGAGGGCTATGGACGCAGTTACTACACCATGCACAGCCGCTCCCTGCTTCGCCAGGTGCTCAAGGATGAAAAGCCCACGACATTCAAGGAGCTTTACGAGGCTTTGCTCCGGCGCAAACGCACACAAGCGTTCCGCGAAGCCTACGAACTCGTGGCCACCATAGAAGCCCTTGGAGACTACGAGCACATCTTCAACCCCGTGCAGCATGCCAACACCCCCGTTATTCACATGCCGACAGTTGTTCGCGAAGGCCAAGTCGTTTACTTCTGGCTTCCGGCGGCGGAACACAGTCTTACTGCCAAAGAAATCGCGAGTCTGGCCGTCTATGCGTTCTACAATGCCCAGCGCGAGTGGGTTAATTCCGGTGATTGGAAGACACTGGGCAAGCCACGGCCCGAGGCATTTCTCGTAATCGATGAGTTCCAGCGAGTGGCTAGCCGAAATTTCCCCAATATCCTTCGCGAAGCTCGATCCTTCGGATTGGGAACAATCCTTTCCCACCAGAGCGCAAGCGATCTCCAGTTGCCTGACGTTGATCTGGCTGCTATTGTGCGTGAGAACACACGGCTGAAGCTGTTTTTCGCCATCCAAGATCCAAAGGAGCGCAAGCTGTTTTCCGAGCTTTCCGGCGATGAGCTTGCCATCCACGAATCCGTCAGTTACAGCGTTGCTGGACTGGTCGACTCTCCCGAAATGGGTTCCGCCGCGCGCTCGACGTTCTCTTATACGCCCGCCATAAAGTCACGAATCACCAAGAACGACATCATCGAAACGGGCGATCACCCGTTCCGATATTTCATGCTGGTCAGTCAAGGCAGCGGATATACCCAGTTCGGCGGTTATCCAATCACGGTCCAGACCTCATATCCTCTTCCTACGGCGATCTATGAGGCACGAACCGACGAGCCATGGCCGACCAAAGAGGAACTGGGCTTGCCGGAGTCGATCTCGGAGACCACCGCTCCAATTCAAGAAACAGATGCAAGACGCGACGAAATATTTGCGAGAATAGATGCAACCGTTCAGAAATTGTTCGATGACGACCCATCATTGCTGCAATGAAATGGTCCGTTATCCTGTACAAAGCCAGTGCTGAAGACGTAAACTTGCGACCATTGCCTAGATTTACATGACTAGCGGAGGTTTTTGCCATGCTTAGACGTAGTGCTTACAGCATCATCTTTGCGCTTGCTCTCGTTCTGCCCGTATCTGTTTCTGCTCAAAGCGCGTCACCAAAAACCCCGGACAATGCAGAGGCTATCCTTCTCAAGGAGGCTGCGGTATCCCATGAGGAAGAACTCTCTATTGCCAAGGCCCGCCAAAAGGAGACGATGAGTATTACGCAAGAGGCTACCGAATCCTTGGACAAGTGCGCCTCGTTGAGTAAAGTATGGGAAAGCGAAATCGTCCCTTTGCTTACCAACGAGGACGGGCAGTTTCTCACGGCCAAACCGGATTACGTGAAAGCCTTCAACGGCTACTACAACGCCCCGCATCCCACGCAGCGGGAAATCGACCGGTTGCGTGAAAGTCTGAACACGTTGGTGAAACCCCTCAAATCGGCGCTGGATGACGCCGCTAGTACGTACGTGCCGGCTTCGGATTTTCTAAGCCAACTGGAAGAGTACAAGAACAAAGCTGTCCTCCTTGTAGCTGGTTACGAGGAGCCTGTCCGCATGATTAAGGCGCTCTTGGCGCGCGCCAAGAGTGATGGGAAGAAGGGTGCCGACATGCTGGGGGCGGCCGTCGACCAACTTACTGCCGATACCGCGCTGGAGAAGGGCCAGGAATTGGATGCCCAGTTGAAAGCAAAACAAAAAGAGAGCGCCAAACGCATGGGCGATGCTCAACGGAAGAA
>CAIYET010000168.1 GCA_903925285.1 Candidatus Hydrogenedentota bacterium
CAGCGCAGCTTCTTTGAACTGTTGGGCATAGGCGTCGACCATACCTGTTGCCTCCAGCTCCTGATCGTCTGTCGCGAATTGACTGACAATCGAGTCAAGACGCACCTTAAGATCGATTCCCATCATGTGGTCTATGCTTCCCCTGATTGCGACATGCGCGCTAATCAGGATTACTGTGGCGAGCACCCCATAAGGGAGAACAACAAGAAGTGGGAATCTATACTTGCTCAGGAATTTCATGGCTGGCCTTTCTTCATGACAGGTGCGATTCGGAAGAAGAAGCGACCTTGTAGGCTAGTTAAGACGTCGGAAATGAACCGAGACATAGAGGCTCACTCACTTGACTAACTCAGAATGCTTGACCAAATCGACTGGAAACACGATGCCCATTTTCTTGGCAAGGCCCATATTCAATGTTTTCCTTGCGATCTTGTTCTCTTCCACCGGGATTTCGGCGGGGACTTGCCCTGCAGGATTTTCATAGCCTGTTGCGCGGCCCAGTTGCCTTGCTCTTCGCCCGATTTCATGAAACCAACAAGAACCAAGGGTGCCATGTAATACTGTGTGGAGCACGTTACCGAAGTGGTGTTTTCGAGCACGAATGCTTTGGCTTCCTCATCGTTCCATCCCTTGATGCCGGCCGTGCCGTACCAGAAAATGATGTCGGCGCAATTCTGCAACTCTTTGTAGGCGGCCTTGCATTCGTCGAATGTCTTGACGTACCTTTCGGCCGTCCACTGAAGACCGAATCGCTTCGGGATCATCTCGCCTTCTTTGTGGTCGGTCTCGTTATCATTACCCAACATGGCAATACGGCTGCCCTTGGCAAGCGGTTTGACGGTTTCCATCATCTGGGGAATCAAGGAGATTTCGAGCATGCCGGTTACGTTCTTACAAGGCAACCCATACTCGGAACAGTTCCAGTTGACGCCGCAGAACACGAAGGGGATGACCGCGTCTCGATACCAAGGAACAATGATGTGCTTGACCGGGTTGTCGTCCGACACGATTACGACATCCGGCTTGAACTCCTCAATCGTCTTCTTGGCATCCTCGGCGGCGGCCTTGATTTCCTCCGCTTTGCCCCGGTTTTTGCTGTCCATAAAAACCATCTTATAGTCAACGCCGGGCTTTTTAAGTACGTCCTCCAATGCCTTTTGTTCGCTGTCGCTCCAGGCGTAACCGGCGTGATAGGCGTTGATATACAGTACTTTTTTGCCGATTATTGATGCCAGTGCCTCCTCTGCCGGACAGGCGGGATTCCATAGGCTGAAAACCACAAACATGATACCTAAAACTAGCGAGTACCTCATCTTATTCCTCCCGCGATCTGATGTGCGGACAGTTCCATCTGGCATGAGCGATCTCGAAGTGAAGCTCCCGATGAGCTTATTCTGTTGATGTTGATGTAGTTTGTCAAGTTTTGCGGATGAGGAATCCTCCAAGGAAAGAAGGGTCCGCACAAGCCGATCCTTGTAACCCCGAATCTGGAAGCAGCCGAGGTTCTTGCTTCGGGTTTGACTGATGAAACTTTTTGTGGGGACGAGGAATGTTCGCCGACGAGGTGTATAATGCTACCGAATGGTTTGTTTGTGCTTGGTATGTTCGGTCGCGAGACGCTCTTTTAGGCTCTATTGCGTCGCGATTGGAAGCGATTGGAAGCTTGAAAATCGGATATACTTTCTGTTGCCGATTCTCAACAGGCTTGCGCAGGCCACCAGCAAAGCGCGCATGGGCGAGTGGGCCCAACATACGATATTGCCCAGCTTGTTGGGCTTTAAGCCGCAACAGCTCAACAGCCAAACGTTTTGGTATGTCACCGATGATGTAATCGCGGAGCGAGAGTTGCAGGAACGGCGGGAGAAGGATGCTTCGTTGGACGACGCGCTATTCGTGGGGTTGGATGACGAGGTCTTTAGGAGAATTGAGGAGGCGCGCGTACCCTGGTCTATGACATGGCGGCTTTCCCGTCTTGTGCTTCCTCGACCTCGTATCCGGCACGTTCCAGTGTCATACGGAATGCATTTCGGATTTCCAAATCGTCGTCTACAACGAGTATACGTGCCACTGCTACTCAATTCCTTTCGGTTCAGCATCCAGCACACGGCGGATGGCTTGGGTGTAAACGCCGACGTTTGCAGGTATCATGGACCCAAACCGTAGCGGGGGCAACCGGCTGAGTTCAGAAACACATCTTAACCGCAACTCACTTGGCGCAAGCTGGTTACAGATCGGCTGAATATTGTGACCTTACGGGATCTTCTTGAGCGGCATCCTGCGCAATCATCTCCGCGGCAGTTCGAACCAGAACGTGCAACTTTTTCCAACTTCGCTTTCGACCCCGATGCACCCTCCATGGGCTTCGACGGCGAGTTTGCAGAAGGTGAGTCCTAAGCCTGATGAGTATTTCTGACCTTGTTTGCGAAGCCCGACTTGTCCAAATTTCTCGAAGATCTTCGCGTGATATTCGGGCGGAATACCTTGGCCTTGGTTGCTGACCGTAACTCGTGTGGCCTTTTCCGTGGACGAAATGTGGATGACGACGGTCTCGCCATCGGGAGATGCCTTGATGGCGTTCCCAAGCAGGTTGTCAAGGACGCGATGGATGATGTCGCGGTCCATGACGTTTTCGGTGGAGTCGCCGTCAACCCGAACCGTCAACTTCCTCAACTCAGCCGGTAAAGCTGAGGATTTTACGACTGCCTGGGCAATGTCACAGAGATCGCACAAAACCCGGTCCAGGGGCATTTGCCCGGCTTCCATCCTGGTGACGTCCAGTAGTGAATTCACCATGCTGATCAACTCGGAGGTACTACTCATGGCCATTGCACTTAGGCGGCGTTGCACTGGCGTGGTTTGGTCCTCCTCCGTCAATGAGTCGCAGGACAACAAGATAGACTGAAGCGGCGAACGCATGTCGTGGATAATCATGTGCACCAAGTTGTCGCGTAGCGTCTCCAGGTCGCGGAGTTTGTCGTACGATTGCTGCAATTCGCGTTGTTGGCGTACGAGCTTGAGGTGGGTCTGGACGCGCGCGTGGACCTCCTCGAACTGGAACGGTTTGGTTACATAATCTATGCCGCCCACGGAAAAGGCCTTGACCTTGTCCTCTGTCTTGGTCATGGCGCTGATGAAGATCACGGGGATATCCTTCAGCGCGTCATCGGCTTTCAATCGCTCGCATACCTCGAAACCGTCCATATCCGGCATGTCGACGTCCAACAGAATCAGGTCGGGCGGATTCTTGGCGGCGGCGTTCAGCGCCATCCTTCCCGCGGGAAATGCCAGAACTCGATAATCTTGGGTGCGCAGCATATCCTGCAAGAGTGTTAGATTGGCCGGGGTGTCATCCACGATAAGAATACAGGGGCTTTCAGTATTGAGGGCGGCTGTTGCGATGGGCGCGTTTTCATCATACATGTTGGACATAGTCTATCTCCTTATACAAAGCGGCAGGGATGCCGCTTCTACGAGTAGTATTGCCTCCAGATAACCGGTATTTCCGTCACCTTTGACCAGTCTCAATTCACCGCCAAAGGCGCGGATGATTTTATGCGCCACAACGGGCGATAACCCCAGGGATTCAGCGGTTGATGCGGATCTCACAGTGGATTCTATCTCGAAAAATTCGGCGGCCTGGCCGGCTGAAAGCGACAAGTCGTCAACATCGAGATGCACACGAAGGAACTGCGCCCCGGCTTCTCCCAGCATCATACGAGCGGCATGCTTGTCTCGGGAGAATGATATCGCCAGAAGAAGTATTGTTTCCAAGGCTCTTTTCAGCAAAGTGGGATCACCCTTGAGGAACACCTTGTCCAACTGGATTCCCGCTGCAGGCAGACTAACAGTCTGCCCCACGGAAATCAGTATGTCCGGGAGGGCCGCCCTCACTTCGTCGAACAGCACGGAGTACGTCATTTCCACCCCGTTTTTCTCGGTTGAGTTCTCCATGTCGGCGATTAGGATCGCGTCGTCAATCAGATTGCGCAAGCGTAAACTGCTTTGTCGAAATAGATCGGCGTAAAGTGTGCGATCTTCGGAGGCAGGGCATAGGTCTACAATCATATCGCCAATACCCAACACGCCGTTTGCGGAAGTGCGTAATTCATGGGAGATCATGCGCAGAAAATCGTCCTTGATCTGGCTCAATGACCGCACTCGTATATACGCTTCCGCCAGCGCTTCGGTTCTTTCCGCTACGAGCCGATCCAGAATATTGTTTTCTTCGCTGAGACGGTGTTGAAGAGATTGGATTTTCAGGTGAGTCTCGACGCGCGCGTGGACCTCCTCGAACTGGAACGGTTTGGTTACATAATCTATGCCGCCCACGGAAAAGGCCTTGATCTTGTCCTCTGTCTTGGACATGGCGCTGATGAAGATCACGGGGATATCCTTCAGCGCATCATCGGCTTTCAATCGCTCGCATACCTCGAAACCGTCCATATCCGGCATGTCGATGTCCAACAGAATCAGATCGGGAGGGTTCTTGGCGGCGGCGTTCAGCGCCATCGTGCCCCCAGGAAACATGACTACCCGATAGCCCTTGGCACTGAGCATGTCTCGCAAGAGTGTTAGGTTGGCCGGGGCATCGTCCACGACCATGATGGTCGCTCTTTCCTGCTCGCGAGTACGCTCGCCCTCCCGTTCGTTATGCGTTGCCATTTTCTTCCTCCTTCAACCATGCATTCAGTCTACCATATTTTGTCATTGCGTGTCTGTCATTGCGAGGAGGCTTCCGACGAAGCAATCTCTTCCACTGGACAAGCGAGATTGCTTCGCTAAGGCTCGCAATGACAGAGGAGGTGTCATTGCGAGGAGGCTTCCGACGAAGCAATCTCATTCGCAATCATCTCTGCGGCAGTTCGAACCAAAACGTGCTGCCTTTGCCAACTTCGCTTTCGACCCCGATGCACCCTCCATGGGCTTCGACGGCGAGTTTGCAGAAGGTGAGTCCCAAGCCTGACGAGTGTTTCTGGCCTTGTTTGCGAAGCTCGACTTGGCTGAATTTGTCGAAGACTTTCTGGTGATATTCGGACGGAATACCTCGGCCTTGATCGCTGACCTCGGCACGTGTGGCTGCTTCCGTGGAAGAAAGCCGTATAGTGATAGTCGCACCGTCAGGAGAAAACTTGATGGCGTTTTCAAGCAGGTTGACGAAGACACGATGGATGATGTCGCGGTCCACGGCATTTTCGGCAGAGTGGCCCTCGACGCGAACGGTCAGATTACCGGCCTGAGCCAGCGAAGCCACAGATGTCACAGCGGCTTGGGCAATTTCAAAGAGGTCCCACGCGATCGGGTTCAAGGGCATTTGCCGGGCTTCCAGCCGGGAGATGTCCAGCAGTGAATTCACCATATGAATCAAGCCCGATACACTATTCATGGCCATTGTACTTAGATTGAGTTGTGATGGGTCGAGTTGCGTCGCCGTCAACATTTCGCAGCACGCCAAGACGCTTTGTAACGGCGAACACATGTCGTGGATAATCATGTGCACCAAGTTGTCGCGTAGCGTCTCCAGGTCGCGGAGTTTGTCATACGATTGCTGCAATTCGCGTTGTTGGCGTACGAGCTTGATGTGTGTCTCGACGCGCGCGAAAACCTCCTCGAACTGAAACGGTTTGGTGACATAATCCATGCCACCCACGGAAAAGGCCTTGACCTTGTCCTCTGTCTTGTTCATGCCGCTGATGAAGATCACGGGGATATCCTTCAGCGCATCATCGGCTTTCAATCGCTTGCATACCTCGAAACCGTCCATATCCGGCATGACGATGTCCAACAGAATCAGATCGGGCGGATTCTTGGCGGCGGCGTTCAGCGCCATCGTGCCCCCAGGAAACGTGACTACCCGATAGCCCTTGGCACTGAGCATGTCTCGCAAAAGTGTTAGATTTTCCGGGGCGTCGTCCACGACCATGATGGTTGCTTGTCCATAGTTCATGCTAATCATTTCCTCCGTATGTGACTGTCATTGCGAGGAGGGAACTGACGAAGCAATCTTGTCCGTCTTTCGGATTGCTTCGTCGCAAAGCTCCTCGCAATGACATTAAGACTATTCTTCCTTCTTCAGACCGCGCCATCGCACATCTGCTTGAATATCGTGTCAAACTCGGTTTCAACGGCCATGAAGACATCAACGACCGTAGGGTCAAAGTGCGTTCCACGCTCCCTACTGATGATCTCAACACTCTTTTCATGGGAGAAGGGGGGCTTGTAGGGGCGTTTTGAATGCAAGGCCTCATACACATCCGCTACGGCCGCGATCCGGGCAGCGAGATGGATATCCTCGCCTGATAGTTTCTTAGGGTAACCGCTGCCATCCCATCGCTCATGATGGGATTCCGCAATGGCAATCCCCATGTCGAGAAAGGCGTTCGACGGATACTTCTTGTGCACGGTTTGCAGGATCTTGGCCCCGATGACTGCGTGGTCTTTCATGATATCGAATTCTTCGGTCGTGAGTTTGCCGGGTTTGAGAAGAATCGTGTCAGGAATGCCGATCTTGCCGATATCGTGCAAGGGTGAAGCATGGTAGATGTTTTCGATAAACGTATCCTCGACGACGCTTGCATATCGCGGATTCCTCCGCAATTGTTCCGCCAATACCTTGCAGAAGTATTGCATGCGTTCAATGTGACGGCCAGTATCGCCATCTCTATATTCTAATATCATTGACAGTATATCAAATATTGCGGATTGCGAATCGTGCCGGTTCACTGTGGTCTGAAATTTTCGCAGACGCAGGTGTGTCTTTATGCGCGCGTGAACCTCATCGAAGTGCAATGGCTTGCTGATGTAATCCACGGCGCCAGTGGAAAAGGCCAAGACCTTGTCCTCTGTCTTGGTCATGGCGCTAGTGAAGATCACGGGTATATCCTTCAGTGCGTCATTAGCCTTCAATCGATTACAGACCTCAAAACCGTTCATATCCGGCATGTTGATGTCCAACAGAATCAGATCGGGCGGGTTCTTGGCGGCGGCGTTTAGCGCCAACCGGCCTTTCGGAAATGCCAGTACCCGATACCCCTGGGTTCGCAGCATGTCCCGCAAGAGATTCAGACTGGGCGGGAAGTCATCCACCACCATGATGGTTGCTCCCTTATACTCTTCATCCATGGCCATTTTCGGGATCCTTTAACCATTTCTCCAGTCTATCATAATCATACTGATCAGCCAGCGCCTGCAGCGCGTGGCCCACACCGGCGTCAATTTCTTGCGCTTGGCCGGTTAACTTCTTCAGATGGGTCATGTCGCCTTCCGCCACGGCCTCGCGCATCGCCCGAATCAACTCTTTTGGCAACAGGGCCAGGCTTTCTTGCGTGACGGGCGGAGCCTTCACTTCGCCGCTGATTTCCTCATAGACATAGCGCACGCCTTGCAAGCCCTTCGCCAGCATCTCAAAGAGCTCGTTCGGCAGAAATGGTTTGCGAATATAGCCATCAACACCCACAGCCATCACGTCATCCTTGGACTTGTCGAAGGCGCTGGCTGTAACGGCAATGATGAATGTCGCTCGGCCCGCTTCCGTTGCCTTGATCCGCCTAGTGGCTTCGTAACCGTCCATGATCGGCATGCGCATATCCATGAGCACCCCATGCGGCGCCCAACGGTCGAAGACCTCGATGGCTTCAAGTCCGTTGCCCGCTTCTGCAATCTCAAAGCCCGCAGACTGGAGCAATTGGCACAGAAGGGCGCGATTGTCTTCCTTGTCATCCACCACCAGAACCCGCAATGGCCCCGTGCCGGGTTCCAGGCTGACGACGCGCCGCGATACCTGTCTTTTCCTCTCGACAACGTCTTCGGCCCGCTCCAGCAGCACATCGAACCTGAAAACACTGCCCTTGCCCACCTGGCTCATGACCGTTATTTTTCCGCCCATCATTTCAACAAAGTTACGGCTGATGGCCAGCCCCAATCCCGTA
>CAIYET010000169.1 GCA_903925285.1 Candidatus Hydrogenedentota bacterium
AACACGCCGCCCTGCCAGAATGCCGAGTGTAACGCGGAAAACTTTCGCGGTTCGTCCGGTGTAATGCTCTTACCGAGATACTCACGAACCAGTTCCGGATGCTTGCGGATCGCCGTTGCCAAATTACAGAAAATGACACCGGCCTTGATGGCCTCGTGTCCCAGCGCCGAGAGCGCCGCGGCAATTACGGGTCGGCCTTCCGCGGACGGCGTGATCTTGTCAATGTTGAGCGCGCGGATGTTGAACCGGCGCCACTGTTCGTCACGCGGGGTTGGGAATGGCAGTTTCGCAAAAATGTCCCAAGCAGCAAGCCGCTGTGTCTTTAGCCAGCCCGGCTCGCCGGAGGCGATGGTCTCGATCGTTTCTGCGGTGAATCCGGTTCTCATCCAACCGATCCCTCAAGTTGAAATTGAATCAATCGGTTCATCTCCACCGCGTATTCCATTGGTAGTTCTTTCACGATAGGTTCGATAAAACCGTTGATAATCATGCTCATCGCCTCTTCCTTTTTCAGCCCACGACTCATCAGATAGAACACCTGCTCATCGCTGACCTTCGAGACCGTCGCCTCGTGACCGATGTCCACGCGGTCGCCGTTGATCTCCATCGTCGGATAGGTGTCGGAGCGGCTCTGCTCGTCCAGAATAAGCGCATCGCAAACAACATTGCTCTTGCAGTCGTAGCAACCCTTGTCTACGTGGACCCAACCGCGATAACTGGAGCGGCCGCCGCCTCTGCTGATGGATTTACTGATGATGCGCGACGTGGTGTTGGGCGCCATATGCACAACTTTGCCGCCGGCATCCTGGTGCTGGCCTTTCCCGGCAAAGGCGATGGATAAAATCTCGCCGCGCGCGCCCGGCTCGACCATGTACACGCTCGGGTATTTCATTGTGAGCTGCGAACCAAGATTGCCGTCCACCCATTCCATGATGGCATTGCGGTAGGCGTATGCGCGTTTGGTGACGAGGTTGTAAACGTTCGTGCTCCAGTTCTGGATCGTCGTGTAACGGCATCGTCCGCCGGCCTTGATGTAAATCTCCACCACGGCGCTGTGCAGCGAGTCGGTCGTGTAAATCGGCGCGGTGCAGCCTTCTACGTAATGCACATAAGCGCCTTCTTCGACGATGATCAGTGTGCGCTCAAACTGGCCCATGTTCTGGGTGTTGATACGGAAGTAGGCCTGCAACGGAATGTCCACCTTGATACCTTTTGGCACATAGACAAAACTGCCGCCCGACCAGACGGCGGAGTTGAGCGCGGCGAACTTGTTGTCTTCTGGCGGAATTATCTTGCCGAAGTATTCCTTGTACAGGTCTTCCCGCTCTTTCAGGCCCGTATCGCAGTCCACGAATATCACGCCCTGCTTCGCCAACGATGCGCGGATGTTGTGATAAACGACTTCGCTGTCGTACTGCGCGCCGACGCCCGACAGATACTTTCGTTCCGCTTCGGGAATGCCAAGCCGATCGAAGGTTCGCTTGATGTCGTCGGGCACTTCATCCCAGCGTCGTTCCTTCCGGTCCGTTGGTGAGACGTAATACCAGAGGTCGTCGAAGTCGATTTTGCTGAGGTCGACGCCCCACGTCGGGATGGGTTTTTTCAGGAAAACGTCGTAGCTCCGATGCCGGAACTCCCGCATCCAGTCGGGCTCGCCCTTGTGACGGCTGATCTGCTTGATGACGTCGTGGCTTAGACCTTTCCTGTCGATCTGAAAGGCCGCCTCTCTCTCGTCGTGAAAACCGTACTTGTATTCACCGGGGCCGACATCTTTGGCCGGGATGTTCATGCTTTTGTCCCCGATTCTTTGACGATCCAGTCGTACCCGTGCTCTTCAAGGTGCGCGGCCAAATCAGCCCCGCCCGATTTGACGATTCGTCCGTCGACCAGAATGTGTACAAAATCCGGCGTGATGTAGCGAAGTATCCGTTCGTAATGCGTGATGATCAAAATGCCCAGCTCCGGCCCGCGCAATTCGTTCAAACCCTGCGACACGATTCTCAACGCGTCGATATCCAATCCCGAGTCGATCTCGTCCAGGACGGCGAATTCCGGCTGCATCACCATCATCTGCA
>CAIYET010000170.1 GCA_903925285.1 Candidatus Hydrogenedentota bacterium
GGTTTGGGGTGCTCGTCCCCGTGTTTGTGAATCTCAAATCTCAGATCTCAAATCACTCGTACCCCAAACCCCAAACCCCAAACCCCAACCCCAATGGGGAGCCTAGCATGAGCGTAAGCGAGCCATTGCGCGAGGACCTCGAGTTCCAGGACGGCTTTACGATCCGGACGATGATCGGCGCGGTCTTTGTCGGTTTCGTGATGATGCCCGGGACCATCTACCTCGGTCTGGTTGCGGGTTCCGGCCTCGGTCCTGCCGCGCAGTGGGTCACGATCATCCTTTTTACCGAAATGGCTCGACGCTCGTTTACGACGCTCAAGCGGCAAGAGGTCTATATCCTCTATTACATGGCGGCGACGCTGGCCATGACCGGCGGGCCTTTCGGCGGCCTCATCTGGAATCAATACCTCGTTCAAAGCCCGCAGGCGATCGGATTCAACATCGCGGACGTATTCCCCGAATGGATCGTCCCGGCGCGAACCAGCGCCGCCATCGCCGGACGCAACCTGTTCGCACAAGCCTGGTACGTGCCGATCATGTTGACCACGTTCCTGTGGATCATGGGCCGCGCCACGGCGCTTTCGACGGGATACATGCTCTTCCGTATTACCTCCGATGTCGAGAAGCTTGCCTTCCCGCTCGCGCCGATCGCCGCGGAAGGCGCCACGGCGCTGGCCGAAACCACCGCAAAGAAAGAAACGTGGCGCTGGAACGTGTTTAGCGTCGGCGCGGCCATCGGACTGGTCTTCGGCGGCGTGTACGTCGGGATCCCCGGCTTCACGGGCGTGCTTTTCTCGAAGACCCTGCAAATTATCCCGATCCCGTTCGTCGACCTGACCGAAAGCGCGCATCACGTCTTGCCGGCGTCGCTCGCGGGCGTCAGCCTCGACCTCGGCGCGCTCATCTTCGGCATGGTCCTGCCATACTCGATGGTCGCGGGTACCTTCGTGGCGGCCGTGGCGTCGGCGTTCATCGCCAATCCCGTGCTCCAGAAGATGGGCATGCTGCCGCACTGGAAACCGGGCATGTCGCTGATCCCGACGAAGCTCGCCGTCGATTTCGATTTCTGGATGAGCATCGGCATCGGCGCGTCGTTATGCGTCGCGCTCATCGGCGTGTACAAGGTGTTCGAGGCCCTGCTGACCAAGCGCGACAAGTCCGAAGGCAGCCTCCTCGAACCGCCGAAAGGCCGCGGCGATATTCGCCTGCGCTGGTGCATACTGGTCTACGCGGTCGCCAGCACGGCCAGCATCATCCTGTGCCGCGTCTTGCTCAAACAGGATACCTTCCCCATGGCGATGCTGCTGGCGTATGCGCTCGTGATCACGCCGGCCATCTCCTATGTGTCCGCGCGCATGATCGGCTTGACCGGCAGCCCGGTTGCGTTCCCGTTCCTGCGCGAAGGCAGCATCATTCTCAGCGGCTACCGCGGCGTGGACATCTGGTTTGCCCCGCTGCCGCTCGCCGATTACGGCCCGACGACCCAGATGTTTCGCGAACTGGCCCTCACGCGCACGAAGTTTTCGAGTCTCATCAAGGTCGAACTGTTCATGCTGCCGATCTGCCTGGCGTGCAGCTTTATTTTCTGGGCCTTCTTCTGGCACATCGAATCGATCCCCTCGGCGACGTATCCGTTTACCGCCAAAATGTGGCCCTTGCAGGCCACGTATCAGTGCCTGTTCATGACCGCCACAACGGGCGAAAACTCGTGGCTGGTGCAATCCATACGCCTCCCCTTCATCCTCGGCGGCACCGCCCTCGGATTCCTGATGCTCGGCGCGACCACGCTGGCCGGGTTGCCCCCGTTGTTCTTCTACGGCCTGATCGGCGGACTCGGCGCGATCCCGAATGCGGCGATCCCCATGTTCGTCGGTGCAGTCATCGGACGCCGCTTCTTCGAGCCGCGCTACGGTGTTGAAACATGGAGGCGATACACGCCCGTCCTCGCGGCCGGTTACGCCTGCGGCGTAGGACTGGTTGGTATGCTCGCCGTAGCCTTCGCAATGGTTGCCAAATCGGTCTCCTCGCTGCCATTCTGAACCCCGACACCTGAATTTTGACTTCGCTACACGCGACGCATTCTGGGTTGAC
>CAIYET010000171.1 GCA_903925285.1 Candidatus Hydrogenedentota bacterium
CAGGCGCTATGCGGGTTCCGTAGAACCAGCGGTCGGAACCCGCGCTGCTCCGCCCGGAAACCGTTATGCGCACGCAACCCTTGTGCGGGCGGGAGTCCGCGCGTCTGTGGAAATGGCGTTCCGCGCATTTCACCGATGAAAGTGGAGAGTCGCGTTTGCCGTATCCGGGGATGCTTACCGTAGATGCGAAGATGTTTGTGACGCGCCGTACGGAGTGATGGGCGAGGCTCCTAACTCTGAGACCATCGGTTCGGCGGTGTTCAGCGGCACCGTCAAAGTGTTACTTTATAAATAGCGCAGTGTGACCTGATGATTTCTATCGGATACGGCCAGGCGGAGAACACCTCCGCTCTGCTCCAAAGTCCTTCGGGGGATGACATGCGCCATGCCACACCCGGCAATTGGGGTGCGCGTGGGCATGACCTTGGACATGGAACGTGTGGTGCGCGTGGACCGACGCGTCACATACGGCATAGGATTGGGATTCGCGTTCCTCGCGTTCCACCGGTTCCTCGATTGAAGGTATTACGTTGCGAGTTTACGCCTACGATTGCAGGCGAGGGCTCGCGCGGCCCAGTTCTGGCGCCGAGATTCTATACGGGTTCGGCGGAGTCTGTGGACGGAATCCACACGGTTCCGCGCACAAACCGCCTCGGACTCATATTCGCCGTCTTTGGGAATTTCACGTGACTCTTAGGTCGCCGTATTGCGATCCGCGGAACACCGAGTCACCGGACGAAATGCGCCACCTCTCTTGCCAGCCCCAAGCCCTCCCTGCGAACAGCGCGACGCACGCGGGGGCCTTCGTCCGTCACGTAGACTGGGCATAAATTGTCTACGCTTACCGGGATAAGGACGGCATGTGGGTACCAGCTACTCGCCCTTCCCGCGCCGCCTATCCTGCTCATCTTGAAGCGCCTTCGTCCTCCGCTTGCTGACTCTGTTGCGGCACGCGACGCCGCAATAATTGACGCGGTGCGCGCGGGATGAGAACAAGCGCTGGCATTCGGGGCAGACGAAGATGAGCTGCAGCGGGTCCATGTCCTGCAGGACCATATATGCATAAGATGCCAGGAGAGACGGCGACCAGATCTTCTGACGAACGCGGTCGCCCTCGTGCACGAAGCACGATCCAACGGACCGCGCCAAGGAGGCCAGGAAATCGAGTCCCGGAGCGCTCGCGGAGAACGTCTTGCCGTCAACGAGGCCCGCGGTGGACGTCAGTCGCGCCAAGTCCTTGACGGCCAGAGCGAATCGGAGTGCCACGTGGTGAAATTCGGCAAGGGGCTCACGGTACCAACCCCAGAACGTCTTCGTGAGCGGAACCGGGAAGGAGTTTGGAGTATCACCTGTATTGGGGTCGTCGAGGAAGAAGTCCTTGAAGTAGCCGAGCGAATGGTCGCCCTGGTGCCCCTTGTACCTGAGCATTTCCCCAACGTCCTCCCGGTTGTACGAAAGGGGCTGAAGGCTCACCCATTCCTCGGGCCATTCCGCCGGAGGGCCGTTCGGGAATACCGATTCGCCTTCGACGGCGGCGGACGGCTTCGCCCCGACGGCCGTGACAAACGGGGTCCACGGCCGAACCGGGATGGCGACCCGCGTCCAGCCCCCAGCCGTGCGCTGAAAGCTCACGACTTGGGGCACCAACTCCCCGCTTCCATCGGGCTCCCACGTGGGGTCCTGATAGACGGCGACCGTCCGCTGCGGGATGATGCCCAGAAGTCCATGTTCGGCGCACCACGCGGCTAGCCGCGACTTCACTGCCGGTGACAGGGCTGTTTCCAAATCGCGACCGAGGGCCGACCTTACCTCCTTGTCGACGCGTTCATCGAGCACCAGATCAAGGAGTGCCTGATAGGGCGCCGTTCCAGATTCGTCTCTACCCGCACGCCATTCTGAGTACTCCCGCCAAGGATCGTAGGATTCACCAGTTTCTTCGGACGGGCACAGATACCCGTCGACGATACCGTAATTCCTTGCGCGCCACCAGAGACCTGGTAGGTCTAGACTTGGCCTAGTTTTCATCGGTAGATCTCCATTTTTGCATCACCAAACGACTGCTTGACTTTTTCAGATTCGAGCTGTATAATTGTTGCAATCGTCATGATGCAGTCCGTACCTCAGGTCGCATCTTGGCTACCAAGCGCTTTAGTGGCACCGAATAAAGATTAACAAAGCAACATGGTAATCTCAAGAAGAGTTTAGCAAAAGACTCAGAAAAAAGCAAGGAGGTTTGGGACGGATTCGTAATATGCGAATCCGAAAGGACACCGATGACGCAGACGCAGACCAAAGACTGTGGCCAATGCACTGACCATCATGTGCGGAATCTTCGACATGACGGTCGAACGGAAGGCCGAAGGACCTCACCAAGGAGAAAAGGCCGCCGCAAGAACAGAACGGGATTCAGAAGGATGCTAACGAACACAAACCGCACGAAGGGAAGGGCCGCTCGTTTCGGCGGGCGGCTCATGGCGACACAGGGCGGCTGCGATGACCGCGGCCGCGCAAGACCACAGGAGAACTAAAAATGACCCTAGAAGGCTACGAGGGTTTTGCGCAGACCGGCGACTCAGAGGTATGCCGCTTCGACTCCGTATCGATGTACTTCAACGGACAAGGGGACGGCGTATTACGCGAGCTTGTGTACCAGTACACAAGGCCTAACGGGGACACGATCACGTGCGCCTATGATCTCAGTGCGGCGATAGATTGCGCCCTCCTCGGTATCGGTGACGACCCCTCTCCGTTACAGATGGCCCTAAAGGTGAGAGAGGCGATGGGCCGCCTCGGCGAATCCAGCAGACTAACGCACGTCAGGCTCGGCAACGAGGATTGCATCATCGACTGCCACTCCGAGCCGCGTCGGCTTCCGTCGAGCCGCGACGAATCGGAGGCGCATTCGGCTAGACCATCCATCCGCGCGCGGGCGGCCACGACAATAACGGCCGCCCGCGCATTGGCCAAAGCAACTACGGAGGATTGCGACAATGCACGTTGATTTTCACGATATGCCCCCATCCGAACGACTTCGGATGCCAAGACGCCTTCAAGGCGGCGGGAAGTTGAGTGTGCTGTTCCCACGCGGCACGTTCAAGAAGCGCCCCAGTAAGCGGAGTCGCGACTGTGAAAGTGACGAAGACGAATATAATGATAGGAGGGATGCCTACATACATGACTATGAAGGAAACGGCGACGACTCGCCGTTGGAAGTAATCAATTGTCGTGATTAGCGATAAGGACTGCCTTGGCCAGGCGACGGATCTTCGCCGCCTCGCCAAGGTGGGTCGCCGCCCCGAGGCGGCGGTCAACACACAGGCGTTCAGTGAGTTTTGCGAATTGGAATGAGGAGGGTAATCAATGCAAGAACCGAAATGTAAGAAGGCTCCATCGTCGAATGTGGCGAATCCCACCGTTCGGGCACAAGAGCCCCTGGCGGTACGCGGAAACGACGACGACGATAACCTCGACTACGATAACGCGGCTGAAGACG
>CAIYET010000172.1 GCA_903925285.1 Candidatus Hydrogenedentota bacterium
GGCGATCTGTCTTCCGGGTACAATTGCCCTCAATTTTCGAATCGCTACCGATAAGCTCTTCTCGAATTGCCTCCATCCTCCCGGTATTGTCCTTAATCAATTTGACCAGTTTGTCAAGAACCGGCTGGTACTCATTCTTGATATCCCTTCTGCTGTTATCCACCAACCGCAGACAATCCTGTCGAAGCTCCCTGACGGATTGATGCGTTCTTCTCTCCATTTCATGAAGGGCGTCTTCTGCAGGCTTCTCTTTGTGGAGCGTGTTAGGTTTCATCCTGGCATAATAGTGCCAAGCACCAAGCGCTATCACCATAACGATAAGCAGAAGAACAACCCCGTATACTTCCATGTGAGCAAATACTCCGGGCGAAGGCTGCTGCTTCGCTTCGTTTTCCTTCGCAGAAGAAACCGTTTCTGACGAGGGAGCGCCGCTTTTGAGCGTTTCCTTCGCCCTGTTCTGGGCGCTGTCCTTTTGCGCTTCTGCTGTGCCGTGTTCTTGAAGCGTGGTTCGGGGCTGCGTAGTGCCATTGGAGATGGCTTCGTTGGTTTTCGGCTGAAGATCGGGGGCTTTGGCGCTCGCAGGTTCCGGTTCTTTTGGGCTGCTAGGCTCAAGTTCTCTGGGGCTCCCCAGGTCCAGTTCTTTGGGACCCGCAGGTTCCGGTTCCGGGGGGCTCACAGGATCGTGTTGAGGCGGAACCCTCACAGGTGCGGGGCCATGTTTGGCCAAGAAATCCTCAATGTCAGCCTGTAGATTGGCGTCAGAGGGGTTATTCTTGCAGAAATCCAACACCGCCCTTACAGTCGGTAATAGTCTTGTGTCGGCATCGGGCTCCCGCTCGATGGCATTCTTGAGTACCTGAAAGGCTTTGTCAGGACGTCTTAGTTTCAAGTGCTGGTTCGCCTGAGTGATTACGGGCGCAATCGCGTCGGCAGCATATGCGTCGGCAACAAATATAATCGCAAAGAAAGCCATCCATGAGACGAGCCATGAAGATTTAATGTTCATAAATTGCCGCTTCTCCCCAGATTATGGTTTACTTATGCCTACCATACCTCGTCGGATTCCATCGGGCTAAATTCGACCTTCAGACTGGTTCCTTCGACACGGGCCGTCACGTCGCCGTTCGCGTCCAAACCGAGGTAGAGATCGATGTCTTGATTCGGTCTGTCTTCGAACCGCAGATACACTTGTCCGAACGCTTGAAACTCGTGTTTGTTCTCTGCATTGGGGTAGTCGCTATTCCCGATATTCTTGACAATGGGCTGCGTGGCGACTCCATATTCATTGAGGTGAATCTTGATGGAGACTGGGCCTTCCATGCCGTACTCGTACTTGTCCGGCAGGACGGTCACAAAGCGCGGCAGCAGCATATTGGCGTTGTGGTCCAGCCAGCCAATGCGGCCCGCGCTGGATTGAAAGCGGCTTTTCCGCGATGGGTCGTTCTGAAGTACGTGTGCCAGTTTTGCCGCACCCATGGCCACGCAACTCTTCACATCAAACTCGTCCACGCCGGGTATGTGCGCTTTTGTGCCGTGAAAGTAGCTCTCAACCCGCTTACGGACGCTCGGCGTCCGGCAAACTTGCCCCGTCAGAAGAACGATGTCAATCTTCGTCTTATCGAGTTGTGCGGCGTCAAGACAATTGGTCAAGACTTCGATGCTATGCTCGACGCGCTCTTTGATAATCTTCTCCAACTGCACCTTGGTCATGTCGTCGGAAAAACCCTCTCCGATAACTTTCCCGGCGGTGTCCACCAACAGCGAACGCTCGAATTCAAACCGAATCGTCTCTTTCCGGGACAGTTCGACTTTTGTTGCTTCTGAAACACCCGCAAAAGTATAGCGCATCCTGTGAAAGAAGCCGCCTCGGCCCTCGAATGCGGGATCGAAACGTTTTCGGGGCAGTTCGACGGCATCTTTCTCGAAGCCGGGATATTTCTGAAAGACTCGGTCGGCCATGTCGATTGCCACCAGGCGGTCCAGATCGATTCCGCCGAGGCGTGCGTCACCGCGCCGCGCCATAATGTCGAAATCGGCAGCGGTCATTTTCAGGATGGAGATATCGAGTGTGCCACCGCCGAAATCGAACACCAGGATGTTCTTTTCGGAGGCGCCGTTCGAGCCATTGAATATCTCGGGGTGACAGAACGAAAAATGCATCGCGGCCACGGTCGGTTCGTCCAGCACCTGCACGTCACGCACGAAAGGTCCCATGCGCCGGGCGGCTTCGCGAATAATGGACCGTTGCTTCTCGGAGAACCCGACAGGTACC
>CAIYET010000173.1 GCA_903925285.1 Candidatus Hydrogenedentota bacterium
ACGTTGCGTTTCATGAAATCGTGCGGATTGAAATCCCACAACTGCCCGGCGATCCGGCACGGGAACTCCGACGCATCGAATCGGTCGACGGCGCGGATCCCGCTATCGCCCGATTTCAGCGCGTTCCAAAACGCGGTGCGCCCAAGGCCGTTGCAGGCCAGCACGCCCACGCCCGTAATCGCCACTCCGGTCCTCGACGTCATTTTATGCACTCAATTCCCGACTGCCGCGAGCAACGGACGGCATGGATGCAGGACGACCGTATTCGAGGCGGCCCCGGTCCGATGGTTGAAACGTTCGATCGTCGAGACGATCCCTTGAATGTCGCCGATCAGGAAACAACGCCAACTCGATGCGTCGAAATCTTCCTCGTGTCCTTCGTGACCCGTCATACGCGCGATGAGCGCGCTGTCCACGCCGACCGTCGTCGCCACGCCGAGCGCGGCCACTTCGCGCACCAGTTCCGCCTGCGCGCGCGGCGTCGAACGCATCGGCCACGCACGGCGTTCATTCACAGACGATTCGCAACCGTTTGCCGGTGCGATCGACACGGCATGCGGCAAAACGCGCTCGATGAACCGAATCGTCTCGGCACGCGTATGGTAGTCGTCGCGTTCGCAGGGATACCGAAACCGCGCAACCGTAAATAGCCCCGACGCCTTGCTCGAGCGAAGGACGCTCTCGGCCTCGCCGATCCCAAAATCCTTGCCGTAATAGTCGCTCGCGAGACGCTGGCTGCCGCTGGCGATGTCGAACGCGATCGCCCGGCAACCCGACGCCGCAAGCGCCGAGAAAGTGCCCGGCCGCGATTGCGCAATGGCCCCGTCGCACCCGTACCACAATTGAAGACCGCGCGCAAGGATTTCATAGCCCAGCGCGCTCACGTGCGACGCGGTCGGCGGTTCGCCCGAAAACCACAGCGCCCGCGCACCCTGCTCCGACACGATCCGCGCCGCCTCGTCGCACACCGTATGCGTGGACCGGACGCGCGACGTGCCGTCGCTCGGATGCGGACGCGCCAGTTCCACATCGAACAGGTTCAGTTTCGCGCCCGGCTTCAATGCGTGATAAAACTCGCGATCATAAAGCGGCGTCGCGAATGCCTCGAACTCGGATATGCCGAACCGTTCAGGTTTGCGGCCGCCTCGAGCCCAAAGCAGATTCGGGATGAACGACCACAGGCCCGGATGATCCAGCCGCTCGGCCCATTGCAGCAGACTCCATTCAGGATCGCCCAAGCACAGGCAATCAAAGGCCGCCAAGCGACCGCGCAACGATTCAGCGTGCCGCTCGACAAACGCGCCGGTGGCCGCCAAACGCAACGACGGCGCCAGTTCGCGAAGCCGGGCTGCCAAGGAGGCCGCGCCGTCGACCATCTCAGGACCGTCAATCGCCACGACCACGAAATGCAGCGGCTTGCGCGACGCGATCGCGTGCGCAGCCTCGTCGATCAGCGCCCGTTCGCGCTCGCGCACCACACGGTCCATCTTACGCAACCGCCAGATCGCCGCCAACGCCGGCCACGCCCCGCCCTGAGACCGCGAAAGCAGCCGGTCGGTCATGTCGCGCGCCACCGAACGATGTCCGTTGGGGAACAAACGCTCCAGCGTATCGACTGTACCATAATCGCAGATACCTGTCGCATGTCCATCCACCGTCAACGCCGCCGCGAGACCCGCCAGGCGACGGTGCGGCGCCAACGTGCGCCACGTGAACGGAAACGAAGGAAAAGACACAAGCAGACTATCGGTCTTCATGGGCGCTCCTTACCGCAG
>CAIYET010000174.1 GCA_903925285.1 Candidatus Hydrogenedentota bacterium
CAAGGTCGATCCCAAGCTGATCTCCGGCGCTGTGTCGCACAAGACCGTAACCATTCTGTCCAACGACCCGAAGAACGGCAGTCTCAAGATCGACGTTGTGGCCAAGATCAACCCCGAATACACGCTCGAACCGAGCACGCTCGATTTCGGAGAAGTTGCCAAGGGAAGCATGGCCGAGAAGACCGTCATCCTGCGCCAAGCGGGTGACGAAGCCATCGAAATCATCGAGATTCGCCCCCCCATGCAACTTGCCGGTCTCGAATCATCATTCAAGAAGCGCCCCGATAGCGAATGGGCAGAATCGAATCGTCCGGAATACTTGATTACGGTCTCTCTGACCCAGGATACGCCCTCCGGACCCTTTAACGGCAACTTCAGCATCCAGACTACCTGCAAGCGGATGGCCGTCGCCCAACTGCCGGTGAAGGCGGAAGTCAAGGCCTTCTATGAGATGACACCGCCGCCGATGCGACAACTCCTGGTAAGTACCAGTCCGCAGTTGGGACAAAACACGGCGCCTGCGCCGGCCAAGATTACGGTAAAGGCCGATCGTCCCTTCGAAATTGTCGATCTGCAGGCGTCGAACCCTTCGTTGACAGTCACATTGGCTCCGGGCGATATTCCCAACACGGCTGTCATACAAGTTGTCGCCGCGCCCGATGCCAAGCCGAGCCGGTTGGGCGAAAGTGTGTCGTTCGGCATTAAGGCGGGCGATCAGATTTTTCGCGAGAAATACAATGTGCGCGTGATGGCGAACCGTCCGCCGCCTTCCCCGAATGCGATGCCCGGGATCGGTGCAGCGGCAGCGCCTGGCGCACCTCCCGTTGCGCCTGTTCCGCCGCCCGCGCCGGAGGCGCCTGCGAATCCGGTATCCGGCGGCAAATAGTGGGAACTAGGCGTTGTGGACGGAGTGGACTTTGTGAACGAACCTCTGCTACCTCTCGATAGGGGAACTGATTGTGTCCCCCTCATTCGGCGGTCGCTTCATGGAAATTGTTGGGAGAGGACATGCTCGTAGCGAGTGCTATATGTTTGTGCTTGATATTGTTTCGGAGTTGGTGGAAGGCGCGACAGGAGAAGTAACGGATGGCGTTGTTTGGCCGAAGCGATAAAGAAAAAGAAGCTGTTGCGAGCAGCGGTGTACCGCAGGCGCGCCCCGTCATGGGACGCGAGGGGTACTGCCGAATCTGCAAGAAGCGCGTCATGTTCACCCGCTGTTGGCAACGGCCGCGCCCCTTGGCCAAATGCGAAGCCTGTAGCGCGCCCTTCGACAATCCGGTCGCAGTGTATGCCAAGACGATTCCGGCGTGTCCGCGTTGTGGCGAATACTTGGAACAGGCCGGTTTCGAGTATGGAATGTGCGACGGGTGTGGCTCGAAATATGAGTTCGTGCAAGGGGCAAAAGCGTCGCTATTGCCCAATCGAGTTCAACGCGACGAGATGGACAAGGTTGGGCGTGCATGGATACGCGAGTGAAGGCGTGGACGGTTGACGACGCTCGATTGGTGCTGGCCGAGCATGGCCAAGAGCACGTCTTGCGGTTCTGGGAATCGCTAAACGCTGCAGAACGCAACTCCCTGTTGACGGACGTGAAAGGGATCGACTTTCGCCTCGTCGACCGGCTGATCCGCGACTGGGTGTCGAGCGAGCCGCCGCAGGAACGTTTCAACCGCATCGAACCCATTCCCTTGATCCCAAAAGCCGTCGAAGACCGGCCCGACGCCGTTGCGGCGCGCGACGCCGGCGAAGAGGCCCTGCGCCAAGGATGGGTGGGGCTGTTCCTGGTGGCCGGCGGCCAGGGTACACGCCTGGGGTTCGACGGTCCGAAGGGCGCCTATCCGATAGGTCCTTTCTCGAAAAAATCCTTCTTCGCATTTCACGCCGAAAAGATCCGAAATCTCCAGCGCCGCTACAGTTGCGAACTGCCATGGTACATCATGGTCAGCGACGCCAACGAAGCCGCCACGCTCGCCTTTTTCCAGGCCAACGCGCACTTCGGACTGAACCCAGCCAATATCGTCTTTCTCAAGCAGCGCATGATGCCCTGCATCGATAACGAGGGCCGGTTCATGCTCGAGGAACGCGGGCGTCTGGCCATGAATCCAAACGGCCACGGCGGATGTCTGCCCGCGATGGTCGAAGAAGGCGTCGTCGCCGATGCGCGACAGCGCGGCATTCGCATGCTTAGCTATTTCCAGGTGGACAACTGGACCGTGAAGGTCGCGGACCCCTACTTCATCGGATACCACCTGCTACGCAACGCGGATATGTCATCGAAAAACCACTGGAAGGACGATGTGCGTGAAGCCGTCGGCGTCCATTGCCGGTGCGACGGCGAATACCGTGTTGTCGAATACAGCGAACTGGATATTTACCCGCAGTTGCTCAAACTCGACGCCCACGGGCATATGATTCACGGCGCGGGCAATCCTGCTATCCATATCTTGTCCGTGGATTTCGTCGAATGGGTCTTCAACCATTTCGATTCGTTCCCGTGGCATCGCGCACACAAGCGTATCCCGTACATCGACGAGCGGGGCGAACGCGTGAATCCGTCCAATCCGAACGCGTACAAGTTCGAGACCTTCGTGTTCGACGCGCTCCGCTTTATCCGCCATGAACCGGTGGCGCTCGAAATCGACCGTGCCGGCGAATACACGCCGATCAAAGAGTTCGAGGGCGACAACAGCGTGGTGACGGCGTGGCGGCGGATGTCGGATTATTGGGCGGAGTGGCTCGAAGCCGCCGGTGGCCACGTGCCGCGCGACGACCAAGGTCGGCCCGCGATCCGCATCGAGATCAGCCCTGAATTCGCGCTTACCAAACAGGAATTCCTCAGTAAGACCGTCGGGCGCACCTACCCAACCGACGGCAACCTCCACATCGATGCAGACGGAAACGCTGTCCCGACGGCATAGCGAGAACGAGTGCTACGGACATGGCGCGATCCGGGACTCGATAAATGAAATGGCCCTTCAGTCCTTTGTCAGATTGTGATACACAATCCGGTCATCGGCCTTGCTCTTGGCCTGGAAAAGGCTGCGCATCGCTTCGCCGAGCACGTATTCCGCGCCAAGGGCACTACCGTTCTGGCACGTTACAATGCCTACGCTGAGCCGGGCTTCGGTGGGGAAATTCGGATCGGAAAAGGTGGTCGAGCCGACCTCGCGGACGATTTTCCCGGCGTATCCGACTGCGTGATCGATCGGCGCATGCGGCAAGACTGCGGCGAACAGCGTGCCATCGTACCGGCCCAGTATGTCGTAGGTTCGCGAATGGTTGCGCAACATCATTCCGATCTCCGTCACCAGGTCGTCGATCGAGACGGGGCCGAGTTCCTCATCCAACCCATGGATCTCATCCACATCGAAAACGACGCACGAAACCGGGTAATTGTATCGGTGCGCTTTCTCGACCTCCTCCTGCAAACGTTCCAAGAGGTACCGGCGGTTTCGCAGGCCCGTCAAGTAATCCGTGTACGAGTTGTCCAAGAA
>CAIYET010000175.1 GCA_903925285.1 Candidatus Hydrogenedentota bacterium
CCCTACGAGCGGCTTGCTGTTTAAGATTGTTTGCGACAACGCCCGAAGTCACGGCTAACTACAGAAGGGATTGTCGAAGGCCAGGATGCATTCCTGCGCGTCGAGATGAGTAGTGACGCCGATCGGGATCACGCCGGTAATATCTCCGTGACTGAAATTGAAACCGACGACGGTTGGCGGGCCATTGCTAAAGAAATCGACCAGAACGTCTTCAATTGAGGGATCTCCCGTATCGACGGTTGTGGGGGCCCTTGCGAACTCCCCAATTACAACCCCTGCCACTTTATCAAACACCCCGGCGAGGTCCAAATGGGTTAGGGTCCGTTTTAGTTCATATCCGCCCTCGTCAATATCCTCGAGGAAGAGAATTGCGCCGTGAAGTTCCGGAAGGAATTCGGTGCCGAGAAGACAGGCAAATGTAGTCAGGTTGCCGCCGATCGCAGGACCCGATACCCGACCGCGGCAGACGCAGCGTGGGATTGCCTCGTTTCGAAGAAAGGGACGGCCTTCCCATGGTTGGGGATCCAGAAGCAGTTCTAACGCATCTTTCAGGCTCGTGACGTCGCAATCGAGGTGGCCGCCTTGTGCGTCTTTCCTTATCGTTGCACTGGGCCCGTGAAACGATGCCACACCTGCTTTTCTTAACAAAGCGTTGTTTAGCGCTGTTACGTCGCTGAACCCCATTAAGGGCTTGACCTTGGTACGGCATAGCTCCCAAGGAATGTGCGGTAGAAGTTGCGCCGAACCAAACCCGCCGGTCGCGATCAGAATCCCGGCGATTGAGTCGTCCTGCCAGGCCCAGACGAACTCGTCGACCCGGTCCTTGAGAGATGCGGAGCATAGGCCACGCGAGCGCAAGTAGCGCAGATTGTCGCCGAGGACGGGCTCGAGTCCGCAATTACGGATTACCGTTAAGCCGCCGAAGATTTCTACGGGGTTCGGCGGCGAAGCCGGGGAAATAATCGCCAGCCGATCTCCGAGCTTCAGAGGTCGCGGCCTCAAGTATACGGTTGGTATATCCATGTTATACTCCTGCACTCTCGCGAGGAAATCGACTACGAACCAAGGGCTCCCAGAAGGAATAGTGGGTCGCCAGCGATTCGGCTACGAGTATCTCCGCGGCTTCCCGCAAGGCCGCGCTGTCGTTCCCACGCCGCAGTGAAGGTAAAAGCGCGAAACCGAGCGCTTCACAGCCCTGGACTGGCAGGTTCGCGGCTCGGTAGTCGGACAGCAACGTGGTTACTTTTTCGATCACGCCCTGGCCTGACGCCATGCTAACGCCAACCTCCATCATACGCAAAAGCAAGTGTTTTTCCAGCTCCTCCGAGGGGACCCCCTGAATATACCGTTGTAAATCGTTCATCCTGCCCTTTCACAAACCTCTGCGGTTCAACACGCTGTGAGAGATCCGCACTACCTGCTCTGTAGTCAGACACCCAAGGTAGGCGTGGGCCTCGGCAAGCTTAAAGTTTCCAGCATACGTTCCACCGGTCCCACCTGAACCAATGTTGAATGTGTGCCATACCATCGTGTTTGCGTCATCCGATGTTTGCTGTAAACTATACGGTGTTGTTTCTGCACCATTAATGAAGGTTCTGGCAGTAGTGCCGTCATACGTCACGACCGCAACCGCGTTAGTGTTGGAAGGCAAATCCCCGGACTTGTAGGTATTTTTTTGCGTGTACGCTGGCGCCAATGTTCTAATCTGCGTTGAAATTAAAGTACCAACAG
>CAIYET010000176.1 GCA_903925285.1 Candidatus Hydrogenedentota bacterium
GCCGTAGCCCGCGATCTCGAACGCCTTCACCATCGCTTCGGGGCGATGGTTGCGTATGCCACCCGAGGCGATTTCATAGCCGTTGCAGGCGATGTCGTACTGGAACGCCTTGATGGTCAGCGGATCCTGGCTTTGCAGCGCGTCCATCCCACCTTGCGGCATCGAGAACGGATTGTGCGAGAAGTCGATCTTCTTTTCGTCCTCGTTGTACTCGAACATCGGGAAATCGACGATCCAGCAGAACGCCGCGAGGTTCGGATCGATCAGGCCCAGCGCCTGGCCGAGATGCACGCGCACCTTGCCCATGATCGCGTTCGTCGCCGTGCGGTCGCCCGCCCCGAAGAACAGCGCATCGCCCTCTTTCGCACCCGTGGCTTCGAGCAATGCGCGTTTCTCGTCGTCCTTAAAGAACTTGGCAATCGGACCTTTCATATCGCCGTCGCGCAACGCAATCCACGCAAGTCCCTTCGCGCCTTCCGCCTTTGCGAACGCTTCCGCGTCGTCGAAGAATTTGCGCGGCCGCGACGCGGCGCCCGACGCCATGATGACCTTGACCGCGCCCTTCGGACTTTGCGCGGAGGTCGCGAACACCTTCAGATCCGACGCTGCGAAGATGCGGGTCACGTCGATCATTTCGAGGCCGAATCGCAGGTCTGGCTTGTCGACGCCGTACTTTTCCATCGCGGTGAGATACGGAATGCGCGGGAAGACCTCGGCCTGAATCCGTTTCGTGCCGAGTTCCTTGAACACGCGGACCATCATCAACTCGAGTTCCGCGAAGAGGTCGTCCTGCGTGATGAACGACATCTCGATATCGATTTGATAAAACTCGCCCGGACTGCGGTCCGCGCGCGAATCTTCGTCGCGAAAACACGGCGCGATCTGGAAGTAACGGTCGAACCCGGAGATCATCAGCAACTGTTTGAACTGTTGCGGCGCCTGCGGCAACGCATAGAACTCGCCCGGATATATCCGGCTCGGCACGAGATAATCGCGCGCGCCTTCCGGCGACGAACTGGTCAGAATCGGCGTATGGAACTCCGTGAACCCGCGCCCACTCAGATGCTCGCGCACCAGATTCGTCGTCCGCGAACGCAGCAGGATGTTGCGATGCATATGCTCGCGGCGCAAGTCGAGAAAACGGTATTGCAGACGTGTTTCTTCGGGACACTCGATGTCCTGATTGACCGGGAACGGCAGGGTTTCGCACGACGATTCGACCAGCAACTCGCCGGCAACCAGTTCGATTTCACCCGTGCCGATATTCGGATTGGTCGTGTCCGCCGTGCGCATGACGACGGTGCCCGTCGCGGTGATCACGCTCTCGGCGCGGACCTGTTCCGCAGCAGCGAAAAACGGCTGATCCGGATTGATCACGATCTGCGTCAAGCCGTAATGGTCGCGCAGATCGATGAAAATCACGCCGCCATGATCGCGCTTGCGGTGTACCCAGCCCGATAGCCGAACTTCCTGCCCGGCGTCCGCCGCGCGCAACGCGCCGCACGTATGCGTTCTGAAAGGATGCATGAAACCACTCTCCATTTCGCGAGTAAATGACAGGTCAACCGCCTACCGTTTGTGAAGGACGTATGGTACTGGGAAACCGGCGATCCATGCAAATTTGCCTATCTTCTTTGTCGGCGGCAACTTTCCCTGCATCCTCGAGCGCATTCAAGACGATTGCGACCTCGACGGACGACCGGGGCATGTTTGTATCGACATGAAGATCCAATTCCCCCTTTTCATTTGTCTCGATAAGCATACGAACCATCAGCATCATGTCGCCTCCATCATCACCATGACCGACAGCATAGCGTTCATTTACTCTGTTCCCAAATAATTCTCTCATGGACTACGCTGCCACTTTCTGACGGATTCTCTCCCGCTTACTCCACAGGAGAGGGCAGAGGAGGTTCGGGTCCGCCCATGATCATCGAATGCGACGCCAGGATGTGTTCGAGCATCGTCGTGCCCGAACGCGGCGCGCCTATTACGAATAGCATATTGACCGGCATGGCAAGACCTCTCGCGTGTTTACGCAAAGCTAAGCCACGGCACGTCCAATTGTCAATCTCGCGCATCCTTTTTATGACTGAGGCACAACTTATGCCACCGCAATGGGTAGCGCTTCGGCTGAATATTCCGACCCTACGGAACAAGATTGGCGCGTCCGGCGCGAGGAGCGGCTATCCCTTCTTTCGATACAACAGCGCGCTTCACCGAGTCCTTCAACTGTTCGAAGATCACGTTTGCCTTTTGTTGAATACCTTCGTCCGTCATGTGGCATATGTCGTTGAAGCGCGCGGCTGGCCATTGCTGGCTTTCAGCAACGGCGATGTATCGGGCGCCGGTTTCCGCACACATTCCCTTAACGAGGGCATTGTACACCTGCACGGCGGCAAGGTACGCGCGGAAGCTGCCGTTCGGGCCGACCCAGACATTCTTTACGTTGTTTTCGAGCCGGACGCGTTCCTCGGTTGTAGCGGTCGAAGCTGCAGGATAGGCGAAACTGCAAAACGCGACATCGGCGCCTCGTTGTTTTGCCGCCATGCGGATCGCCTTGAGGTTGGCAATGATGGCATCTTCAGTATCCTGCGCCATTTGTTCCGCGGAGGGCAGGAACAGCAACGGAAAATGCTCTTTCACAAAGCGTGATTCCCTGAGCAGCCTTTGCCACAACGGCGCATGAAAAAGCCACCGCACCAGCAGCGGGCGCGATAGGTCGTTGACCCCGTTGTACTCGATGAGAAGGTCCGGCTGAAATGTCAGGTAGTCCTCGATCCTCAGCAGTTCCTTTTGGGAGCCGATGGCGCTGATGCCGCAATTGAGGACCTCAATGGCATCTGTGCCGCAGTATTCTCTGAGGCGCCGCTGAAGATACTTGGGATAGGTTGTCTCGTTCGTTCTGCCCTCTTCCGTGGTCGACCCTCCAACGCAAACAATGCGGAAAACGCCTGGCGGTTTGGGCACGACCACATCGTCGTCCCGGAAGCCGTAGCGGTTTGTGTGGAAACCATCGCTCACGGCAGTATCGCGCTTCAGCTTGAAGAATGGCACTTCCCAGCGCGTAAAGAATGATGGCTTCTTATCATCCGGCAGGGTGGAGGGCATCTCAGCCTGGATGAGAAGGCAGGACTCGGGCCTCCGAGTTTTGCAGTGCACAGGAACGTACCACCCGTGCATCTGAAGGTCCGGCCCGCCATGTGAGTAGTAGGTAGGCCTTGAGAACCTGAGTGCATACCGGATTTCGGTGAGTATCTGCGAAGCCATCAGTTCGTTGGCCACTTCCGTGATACTCTTGCCCGACAGTTCATTGTTCAGCAACGTAAAGACAAGGCCCTGCCGGTCGCCGTGCAGCTCGGAAAAGATACCGTTGCCGTCTACGATGGAACAGATCCACCCTCGACCCGCGGCGGACGCATCTTTATCCGTATCGCTAAGCAAACAGAACGTGTCAGCATAGGATTGGACATCTTCGCTGGAAAGGCCGGATAGGGAGCCTGGTGCTTGCGCCGTCTGCTCAGTTGGCGCGTGCAACTGGGCCTGAATGGAAAAGAACCGCGCATGGACCTCGAGCCCGAGCGCCAAGACCACAGCCCACAAGAGGACGGCGCCGAGCACATATAGCTGCCGAACAGGAATTGCCCTCATTCAGTCATGTCTTCCATGTCGAAAATGCTCTGGGACAAAGCAGGCTGTGAATGTCTCAATGCCTCACAACAGCTTAAACGATTGCCTTGGTCAATTCAATATACGACATCTCGCGCACGCCCAAGACATGAACGAAAGGCTGTAGGCTGTGGGTTACACGAAGTGATACCCACAGCCTACGGCCTCAAGCCTAAAGCCTAAAGCCTACCTCAATCTCCATAATTCACTTCGTTTGATGATCCTACACCCAAACCGATACCATATCCTCGATTATGAGCCAAGACTCCTCATCCGATCGTTCCCGTAGCGAATGGCTGGCGCTGGCTGCGATTCTCCTGTTGGGGTTTCTGCTGCGAGCATGGTATCTGGGCGTGATCTTGCATGCGCCCGATTTTACCGCGCCGCAACAGGACCCGGACGTGCAGGATTACTACGCGCGCGCGCTGATATCGGGCGACTGGGCCGTGCGCGAAGGCTGCAACGATCCGCACATGCGGACCACCCCGTACTTCCGTCCGCCGGGCCACGGCTACTTGCTCACGGCCATTTATTGGCTCACCCACGGCAGTTATCTCGCACCCCGGCTTTTCAACATCGGCCTAGGCCTCGCGAGCATCTGGCTCATGTACCGGCTCGGCAAGCGCGTGTATGGGAGGGCCGAAGGACTAATCACGGCGTTTTTCATGGCGGTCTATTGGGGGTTCATTTACTGGGAAGGCGAGATCAACGATCCGGTCTTATTCGTTTTCCTGATGCCGTGCCTGCTACTGGCGATGCACGCGTGGGGCTGTCGCATGACGGTACGCTGGGCCGTGGTACTGGGGATTATTTTTGGTTCCTACGCCCTCATGCGTCCGAACATCCTCGCGTTCGGACCCTTCGCAGCGGCATGGATGGCGTGGATCGCGTGGCGGCGCGGCGAGCTTCTGCGCATTCCGCCGTCATGGGCCGCGCTGCTGATCGTGACGTTCCTTTTCATCGTGCCCGTGACGGTGCGCAACTATGTCGCGTCGGGCGAATTCGTGCCGATCTCGACGTACTTCGGCGAGAACTTTCTGATCGGCAACGGCGAGGACTCCGATGGCGTCACGCCCTGGACGCCCTACTTGCAGAAACTCGAAGGCACCGGCAGTTGGTCGGTATGGGACTACGACAATGTCGTCAAGGGGCTTGGCAAGGAAGTCGGCAATCCGAAGCTTACGCATTCGGAAGCATCGAAGATCTTCGCGCGCAAGGCCTTCGACTACATCAAGACCCACAAGTGGCGCACGATCAAGTTGACGTTCGCGAAGGGCCTTCTATTCTGGAGTCCCAAAGAGATCACGTGCAATAAAGTTGTCGAAGACGAGAAGGCCTTCTACGCGCCGTTGAAATACCTGCCCGGTTTTCCCATGGTCGCGGCCCTCTTCGTATTTGGAGCCGCGTTCCTGCTGTGGAACGAATTACGTCGTCCCGTACCCCGCGACACCGCCGGGTCGAGCGTCACCCGCACCGAGATGAGTGTCCTATTCCTCGCGTTCATTGCGGTTTACTTCGCGACGTTTGTACCGTTTTTCGTGAACGGCCGCGCGCGTATCCCGCTGATCCCGCTTCTCTTTCTAATAGGCGCGTTTGGTTTGTGCCGCGCGTGGGAATGGGCACGGGCACGCCAATGGCCGCGTGTGGCGGGCGCGGCGATATCGCTGGGCATTCTGTATGGCCTGACATCGTTCCAGTACATCCGTTACGAGCCGGATCATGCCCGCTGGCTTTACCAACGCGCGGATTCCCTGTTCCGCATTGGAAAAATCGACGAAGCCGCGCAGGAAGCCCATAAGCTCCTGGATATGGGCGGAACCGCAGCCTACATGTATCAGCGCCTCGGCAATCTATTCAGCCATGTCGGCCGCATGGAAGAGGCGTCGGCCCAGTACGAGGCCGCGCTGAAACGCGATCCTGAGTTTCAAGACCTGTACTACCTGCAAGCCCAGGCCTTGCAGAAGCAGGGCAAGACGGACGACGCCGAACGCTCCTACCAACGAGCACTCGAACTTAACCCGTACGATGCGCGAGCACACAACGAACTGGGCGAGTTGCTCGCACGCAAGGGCAACCCCGAAGAGGCCGAAAAGCATTTCGAGGAAGCGTTGCGCGTCGTGCCCGACTACGGCCAAGTCCTCGAACGACTCGATACCATGCTCGGAAAACTCGGTCGTGGCGACGAGGCCATCGAGCGTAACCGCAAACGCATCGAAGCCGACCCAAACTTGAAATACGTTCATGTCGAACTGGGACGGCTGTTGGCCGAACGTAGTCAGTACGCCGAAGCCCTCGACCAGTTCAACGCCGCGTTGGGAGTCGACCCGATGTTTCCCGATCCGCACTATCGGATCGCCCACATGCTCGTCGAACAAGGCAAGTCCGAAGAGGCGGCCGCGCGGTACGAAGAAGCGATCCGGCTCGATCCCAACGACGCGCGCTCGTACAAAGAATTCGGTTCACTTCTCATGGACGCGGGAAAGTTCAAAGAAGCCGAGGCGCTTTACAACGAAGCCCTTCGCGTCACCCCCGATTTCGCAGACGTGTTGGACCGTCTTGGGCGTCTGTTGGCCATGCAAGGCCGGTACGACGAGGCCCTGGCACGCTACGAGAAAGCCCTGCAGATCAATCCAAACAACCAGGACGTGCATTACCTCTTCGCACGCGAATTGGTGCTGCAAGGCAAGAAGGATCAAGCCGCCCCGCATTTCGAGGAGGCGCTCCGCCTCAATCCCGACGACGCGCGCGCACACAGCGAACTCGGCGAACTGCTCACCGAACGCGGCAAAACCGACGACGCGATGAAACATTACGAAGATGCCTTGCGCGTCGATCCGCAGTTCTCGTACGTGCTCAACAAAATGGGCAAAATCCTCACCAGCCAAGGCAAGTACGAGGAGGCCATCAAGCGGTATCGCGACGCCCTCGCCCTCAAGCCCGACAACCAGGACGTTCATTATCTCCTCGCGCGCGAACTCGCCGGACAAGGCAAGATCGACGACGCCATGGCGGAGTTGAACGAGGCGTTGCGCCTCAATCCCGACGATGCGCGCGCGCACAACGAGATCGGACTCGTGCTCGCGCAGATCGGCAAACCCGACGAGGCCATCAAGCACTTCCAGGACGCGTTGCGCATCGCGCCCGATTTCACGCTCGCCCTCAACCAATGGGGTAATACGCTGGCCGACCTCGGCAAGTTCGAGGACGCCGAGGAACGTTACAACAAAGCGCTCGAAGTCCGCGCGACCGATGAATACGCCTACTACAATCTCGCCGGACTCGCGCAACGCCGCCAGCAGGACGACAAGGCCATCGAGTTATATAGCAAGGCCATGAAGAACAGTCCAACCAACTCGAACATTCCCAACGACCTCGGGCTGATGTACTCGACACTCGGCAAGCGCGACGACGCGCTCAAATGGTACCAGTATGCGTTGACGGTCGACCCGCGCAATCCGACCATCTACAACAACATCGGGTACGAGGCGTACAAGCAGGGCAACCTCGACGAGGCCATCAAACAATACAACATGGCGCTGTCGCTCATGCCGGATTATGTCCTCGTGTTGAACAATCTCGGCACCGCCCTGGCCGAACAGGGCAAACGCGACGAGGCGATCGCGCGCTACAATCAAGCCCTCGATACCAGGCCGAACGATGCCAACATTCACAACAGCCTCGGCTATCAGTATGCCTGCAAGGGCGACGCCGAAAACGCCATGCGCCATTACCTGGAAGCGATCCGGCTGGTCCCCCAATTTCCCCTTGCGTACAACAATATCGGAAACCTGCTCGCCAGCCAGGGCAAACCGGACGAAGCCCTCGCGAACTATCGCAAGGCGCTCGAAATCCATCCGCGCGACGCGTACGCCCATTGGAATATCGCCGGCGTGCTCATGAAACAGGAAAAAACCAACGAAGCGGTCGGCGAATACCTCAAGGCGCTCGAAAACGACCCGAAGAACGCCGACATCGCCAACGATCTGGGTATCGCGCTCGTCCGCGCCGGGCGTGTCGACGAAGGCATCCGATACTATACCCGCGCGACCGAAATCAACCCCAAACACGTCAACGCGCACTGCAATCTCGGCGTCATCTACGCCGCCGCCGGCAAAAAAGCCGACGCCACCGCCCACTACAAGCAGGCGCTCGCCGCCAACCCGCAGTCCGAAGCCGCACGCAACGGCCTCGAAAAACTAGGCGCTCAAGCTCAATAGACTAGCAGCGCAATAATTCAGTTACGTTTTCGGCAAACCCTGCGGACATTGGGCGTGAGCCGTTGTTGTCTTGCCCATTCGGCCACAACCCATTCCCCAAGAGCATTCCAAATTCTGAATTCCGGCTCTTCCGAATTTAGCGTACTTTATAAGAGAGCCTCCACTCTTTGGGAAAGTTGTCGCCTCAACTGAATTTCCCCGAAGGGGAGGAACATGAATAGCCGTGGGTGTAACCCACGGGCACAAATGCTTAACTACCGACCCTGAAAGGGTCGTACAAGGAGCACGATGTCGGCCTTTATCAACGATGATATGGACATAGTGCGACCCTTCCAGGGTCGATAGATGTCGGTTTTGTATCCGTGGGTTGCCACCCACGGGTACGAATGCTTAACTATCGACCCTGAAAGGGTCGTACAAGGAGCACGATGTCGGCCTTTATCAACGATGATATGGACATAGTGCGACCCTTCC
>CAIYET010000177.1 GCA_903925285.1 Candidatus Hydrogenedentota bacterium
GTTCGCCGATCCGCAACGTCCCTTGAGCTTGCGCTACATTGGGAACAATCATTACCGTTACTACGGCAACTAACCACGGTCTCATACCTGATGTCCCGCGGAAGGCTCGTACCGAACCTTCGACTTTAGTTTAACTCACGTATCTTGATAACGCAATAGCCTCGATCTATGTTGACACACAAAGATCGAAATAACGCAAGATGCTGTATTGAAAAGACTTACGCAATCGCCATTTGTCGGAAAGGTCCGAAGCGGTGGTCGTAAACCCGTAATCCTCGAATGCATCGTCCCAATTTGTTTGTAAGCCAGATTACAAATAAGATATTATCGGTGTGCGATAAACCCTTATTCCTTGCCGTCGCGCAAATCTATTCCAGACTCCTTATCTAGTACATCGCTTGTTTTGCCTGCGGCGTTTCCGCGCGTGCTGGGAAAGAGCGAGCCGATCTCGGCAAACGCCCCGTCGACTTTGAACAAGTAGTACCGGATGAACAGCGCCAGCAGCGACCACCATGCCACGAGTTTCAGCAAGGCTGCGCCGTAGAGGAGTACCCGCTGTTCGAGGATGGGCGAATTGTGTGCGGTGAGTACGGCGCCGAGATCGACGGGCATGAAGGCCAGGAACGCGACGACTCCCATCTGGAGGGCTTTGTCTTGGGCGGCGCCGGATGAGTCGCCCGCCCCGCGACAACGATGATAAACGAACAAAGCGACGTATCCCGCTAATACGATCGTGATGATGTGCGGCGAATTGACGAGCGCGCGCTGGGTGATCACGCCGCCTGCTTGGCGCAATGTGAAGAAGACCGGTTCGGGCGAGAGTCCGGCGATGAAGAAAACCGCCCATAACAGGAATGCCGCGTATCTCCACGGATCCCGTTGTCGCGACGCACTCACAAACACTCTCCCGCGCCCGTATGCGCAAAAAGCACGGCGTATTGGAACAGAGGCGTTCCGGCGATGTCAACCTTTGGGCGCTTTGGACGATATGGACGTTGCGCGCTTTATGTTATGATGCGCACGGTATTCGAGGAGAACAGACATGAAGCGCATCATTCAAGTGGGCGTTGGCGGCATGGGCATGGGCTGGACGGATCGGATCTCCGAATCGACCGAGTGGGAGGCGGCCGCGTACGTCGACGTAAACGTAGCGAATCTGAAGGCTGCGGCCAAGCGGCACGATATGCCGAAATCGCGGTGCTTCGGGACGGTCGAGGAGGCGTTGGGGCGCGTGAAGGCCGATGCGTTGCTCGATGTGACGCCGCAGCAATTCCGGCGCGGCGTGTGCGAGGCGGCGTTCAAGGCGGGGCTTGACGTGATGTCCGAGAAACCGCTCGCCGACAGCCTCAAGAATGCCAAAGTGATCGTGGCATGCGCGGCGAAATGCAAACGGACGTATATGGTGGCGCAGAATTACCGGTATCAGCCCGTCGTGCAGACGATCAAGCGCTTCATTGCGGGCGAGCGGCTGGGCGCGGTGGGCTACGCGGGCGTGAACTTCCACAAAGGGCCGCATTTCGGCGGGTATCGCGAGGCGATGGCCTATCCGCTCGTGCTCGATATGTCGATCCATCACGTGGATATGATGCGCTGCATCTTCGATACGGACATTGCGAGCGTGGCGGCCGTGAGCACCGGCGCGCCGTGGAACTGGAACAAGGGCGAAGCGACCATCATGGCGCAACTCGAACTGGCCAACGGCATCGTCGTGAATTATTTTGGGAGTTGGGTGGCGACCGGATGGGAGACGCCGTGGAACGCGCATTGGCGCTTGGACGGTGCGAAGGGCGTGCTGCTGTGCGAATTCGATAAACTGGCCTTCTCGGAGACGCCGGGGCGCAAACGCGCGGTCCCACTTGTGAAATGCCCCGTGATTCATCAAGCGTACCTGCTCGAGGCCTTCGGGCGAGCGCTCGATACGGGCGTCGAGCCGGAAACCAGCGGGCGCCGCAACCTGAACAGTCTTGCGACTACCTACGCCCTCGTGCGTGCGGCGCAAGAAGGGCGGCGCGTGCAAGTGAGCGAGTTGCTCCGGTGAGCGAAATCGCGTTCGAGGGCAATCGCTATTCGCTGCTGCGGCTGTTCGGAGTGGCGGTATTCTTCATCGTTGCCGCGCCGATTTTCTGGTACCACGTGCAGATTCATCCCGACGCGATCGGCGCCGCATACGAGAACGCGGACCTCTATCAGGACGTTTATCCGTCTTTTCATTACGGATTCAGCCGTCTGCGCGCCGGCCAGCTTCCGTTGTGGAACGCCAAACAACTATGCGGGACGCCATTTCTCGCGCAGCCGTCGTCGGCGATCTTTCAACCGCTCAACGCGGTCTTCCTGTTTCTCGCCACCGAGCAGGCGATGGCGGTCCATGCGTTTTTGTGCCTGGCCATGATGGGTATTGGATTCGTCGCGTTCGCACGCTCGCTCGACCTCGGATACACGGCGGCGCTAATCGGCGGAACTCTGTACGCGTTCTGCGGCGCATCGGCGGCGTCGGCGTCGCGCCCGGCGCTCGCTGCGGCGTTGGCGTGGACACCGTTCCTGTTCTGGGGCATCCGCGAAACCATGCGGCAGGCGCGCTTCGGATGCTCGGCGCCGGCGGGTCTGGCGGGCGCGGCGTTGGTATTGAGCGGCGCGTCGGCGCTTTCGGCATGTATGCTCGCCACGGCGCTGGCGTACGGCGTGTTTCTGGGATTCTGCGCACCGCGCGAGGCGCGTGGGCCTGGCGTTCGCGAACGCTTCGAACGGCTGTTGATTGTCGCCGCGATTGCCGTTACGGTGTCGTCCGTGCAATGGCTCCCGACGGCGGTATGGCTGCTTCGCCTGGACCGCCCGTGGGACGCGTTGTGGGCGACGGGGTTGCCCGCGCAAGTCCCCATGTCCGTCGAAGAACTTCTCGCGCAATTGCTCGTGCCGAAACCGGGCGCGCTACCGCACCTGGCTTACATCGGTGCGGCGGCCCTCGCGGCGGTCCCCGTCGCGTTCATGCACCACGCCTCGCGCCGCGACGCCTTTTTCTTCATGTTGGCGGCTGCGGGCGCGTTGGCGGTTGTGCTGCTGGGGCCTGGACGGATGCCGGAGCCGTTTCCGTACGCTTGCGCCGCGTTTCCGGCGGTCTTCTTGCTGGCCACGTTGGCTGCACTTGGATTCGACCGTCTCTTGCTGACCCGCTGCGGGACGCACGCCTTGCGTCGGCGTTACGTGGCAGCCTTGCTGCTCGCGCTGGCAGCAGTTCTGTTCTACATTTCTACATCTGAAACACGCGGACGCCTGGCGGTGTTGTTTGCAATCGTGATTCCCGTCGTGTTGTTGCGTTGGCCGCGATTCTCGGTATTGGCCGGCTTGCTTCTCGTGGCTGCGCTGTTTGCCGATCTCGCCACCGCGAACGCGAACCTGTACGCCCATCCCTTTTCCGACGCCCCGGAATGCTATCTGCGGTACGGCCGCACGCTCGAGACCGCCGAGGCGCAGGCGGCGGGCGGGCGCGCGATGTCCGCCGCTCCACCGCTCGACTTCGGTCTGCCTTCGAGGCTCGGCATGATCCGCGCGGGACTGTACGATGCAGGCGGCCTCGAGCCGCTCACGCGCGACCAGGCGATTTGGTGGAGGCGGCTGGGACCCGACGATCCGGCGCCGCCGACGACGGAGCGGCAGGAGGCCGTCCTTTCGCCCGGAGCGGCGCTACCGCGTTTGTTGAACGTCATGGCCATGCGCGCGATCGTCGTTGCACCGGACGACCCGCTGGCGGCGGGGACTTTCGAGCGCGAAGGTCCGCGATTGACGCTCGTACGCACCGAAGACGCGGCCCGGCTCTTTGTGAACGACACGGCATGGCCGCGCGCGGCATGGCGGCCGTCGTGGCGTGTTATAGACGGCGTGGCGGGCGCGGTCAATACGTTGGGCGCGGCGGATTTCGACGGCGCGCGCGAATGCGTTATCGACCGGGACAGTCCGGGTTATGACAAACTCGCGACGGTCGTTCCGGGTCCACGCGAACCGGCCAAGACGCCGTTGCCGGAACTGCCCGAAGGCGTGGCGTGTACCGTCGAGGACCACGGGGCCGAACACGTGATTGTGCGCACGCAGGCGCCGCAACCGGGTATTGCCGTGCTGGCGGATACCTTCGATCCGGGCTGGAAAGCCGCGCTCGATGGAACGCCGTGTCCTATCCTGCGCGCCAATGGTCTGTTTCGCGGGATCGCGGTACCGGCAGGCGCGCACGAGATCGTGTTCACCTATCGTCCGGGATCCTTCTTCGTAGGCATCGCGATCACGCTCGGGGCATTGGGACTACTCGCGCTGCTCGGCGTCGTGAATTACATTCGCGTGTGATTGTACGGGTGCGGCCACAACTTCGATGGGATTGGTGATAACCCACGGGGCCATGTTGTTGAGAAGGTGTTCACCGATGACGGCTACCTCGCCAGGAATGGCCAGGTTGGCCTGAATACGATACTTACCCGGCGCGCCAACTTTGAATTCGAGCGACTTGCCGTTCTGGGACTCTACGGCCCTTCCATCGCGAAAGAGTATGAACTGGCACGGCAAAGGAGACTCCGCCAAGAGTTTCAGGTCGGGGGTAAGGGGGATCCTCTCGCCCATGGTCACCTGCTGTCCGTTGCCTTGCGCGACATAGGCAAAGCCCTGCGCGTCGCCGATAATGTTGAACGCAATGAAGGCGCGCCCCGCGCGGAGAGCATCCAGCAGGGCTGGCTCGGTAAGGTCTTTCGCGAGAAGGTGCGTGTTGACGAACCGTGACGACCTCTCATAGGGGTCGAGGTCGATTCGAAATAACCGCTTGCCCGGCTCAAGAGGCCCAAAGCATAGGCGCAACAGCATCCGCGTGACCGGATTAAGCTTGCGTTCCCACAACTTCTTCGCGGGATCGCTGTGCCCCGTGTCGAAGAGCATGAGGGTATTCTGCGCCGTATAGAACGCCTGCAGTCCGGTGTTCTGATGGCTGTCATTGGCGGCGATGCCGGTCAGTTTACGGTATAGGTTTTGTGCGTCCCACTTCTGAACGAGCATGGACAGCACTTGCCAATTGAACATATATCGAAGCGTCTGGTCGCCATACGAATACATGTTTACGACTTCTTTGGCGGACTCGATGCGCGCCTGCCTGCTCATGAGCTTGTCGAGGAGCTCGGTGTGCAGGTTGTATATCTCCATGCCGTCAATTTCAGGAACATCGTACGGGTGGTCCCCTGATTCCGGGTGCGCGAAGAACAACACGCCGCCCAGACGCCTGACCTCTTTGGCAATCTCTTGGGTGGACGTCCTATTGTCAATCACGGCCCCTTCGGGAAGGCCCCAAGGCATTATGCGTTCGTTGTCCCTGGCGTTTACCTCAAACCCCCGAACGAAAAGAACTCCCTCATACAGACCCTGCCAGCCCAGCGAGTAATCCGCCTTGCCGTTCACCGGATGGTCCGTCATGAAAATGAACTGGCAGTTGGCCTTGTGGAGCGCTTCAAGGATATCCGGAAACTGTATTTGCGAATCATGCGAGAGATGAGAGTGGCTATGCAGAACTCCGCGGTACTCGGACCAACCCGATTTCAATGCCACGGGTGTGCGTTGGGCAGCAAGTGCTTTCCACGCGGCCGCCTGCTGCGGAAACAGCCAGAAATGATGATATATCTGACGCGGGAAGAATCCGGCGGTTACACCTGCCGCAAGCAGCAGAGCGACACACAGGAAGCGGACGCCCCATCTAAGAAACAACCGCGCATAGCGCCATTTGCTCTTCTTCTCTTCCGTTGCCATGGCTCACTCCGATCGGGCGTTGTGGGTTTAGAAATCGGAATTGCTGTGTTGCAGAGAGGCATTGCGTATTTGCATCTTGGCAATGGTGTAATAATACCCGAAAAGCCCTGATGCATCAAAGATTGTCGTTGACGGATTCTTATCCTTACACATCACGCCCCGTCTTGATTCCCGGCAGATAACCTGTGAACAAGGTTTGCCTGAGACGTGCGCGAAGTGGTGGAATCCTTCATCCGTTTTGATTTCCTCGTTGCCTCTTGATACCATCGTCACGGCACTTCACAGAAACGTTAGGGAGGAACGACGATCATGGCAAAGAAACTTCGTATCGGTTTTATCGCGGCGGGTGGGATTTCGCACGGACATTGGCATCGCATGCATGCCACGGGCAAGGCGGAGGTCGTCGCGCTCAACGATCCGAGCAAGGCGTCGTTGAAGCGTTTTTACGAGCGCTGTCCCGGCTCCGAGAAATTGCCTACGTACGCCGACTATCGCGATATGCTCAAGAATGAGCAACTCGATGGGGTCATCGTGCAAAGCCCGCATTACGTCCACTTCGAACAAAGCATGGCGGCGCTGAAGGCGGGTCTGAACGTGCTCAGCGAAAAACCCATGGTATGCGAAATCAAGCACGCCAAAACGCTCATGGCGCAAGCCGTAGCGTCCAAGAAGATCCTGATGATCTCGTATCAGCGCCACTTCGATCCGGCGTTCCGCTATATCCGCGAGCAGATTGCAAAGGGCGTGATCGGTGAGGTGCAATACGTTCAGGCCATCCAGGGCCAGGAGTGGTTGCGCGCCGTGAAGGGCACGTGGCGGCAGATACTCGCGCAATCGTGCGGCGGACAACTCAACGATTCCGGCAGCCATCTCGTGGACATCGTGATGTGGATCTCCGGCATGAAGGTAACGGAAGTAGCCGCCTACTCCGTGAATTACGGTACCGAAGTCGATATCAATTCGACGCTCGCGATGAAATTCGAGAACGGCGCGCTTGGCAGCCTGTCCGTCATCGGCAACGCGCCGTCGTGGTATGAGGATCACACGATCGTCGGCAGCAAGGGCGCATTCTACCTGCGCCAGGACGGCAAGGAAGAGTTGATCCAGCAGAACGCCACCGGCAAAAAAGTCAAGATCAAATTCCCGAAGTACAACAAGAATCCCGACCTCAATTTCGTCGAGTCGATCCTCGGAAAAGACGTGCCGCAGACCCCGCCCGAGTGCGGATTGCGTACTATCGAAGTAACCGAGGCCGCCTGGAAGTCCGCGGCGGCGGGCGGAAAGCCCTTTAAGGTCAAATGAAAATCATTTGTGTAGCGATCGCGCTGGCGGTCGCCGGTTTTGCCCTGGGTGGCTGCGGCTCGAAACCCGCAGCCACTCAGACGCCGAAATCTGCGGCCACCCCGGCCCAGCAACCGACAACGCCGGCCATATCCGATGCGGACATGGCGAAGCTTGTGCATGATACGTGCACCAATTGCCATACTATGGCGCGGGTCAAGGCATACAGCGGCAAAGAGTCCTGGCAGACGGTCATCGCGCGCATGATCAAGGAGCACGGCGCCAAGGTCGCTCCGCAACAGGCCCAGATGATCGAGGCCTATCTCGAAAAAACGCATCCCGCAAAGAAATAGCAACGCTCCGCGTATTCTGGGGAAATGGGCCATTCACGTAGCGCGGTTCAGCGGCGATGTTTTGGACAATCGTGGAGGGTGCGGATATGTGCGTGATCGGAATCGTGTGCCTGATGGCGTGTGCGGCCCCTGCGGATGGGTGGTGGGATGCCGAATGGGCGTTCCGGCAACGGGTCTCGTTGTACACGACTGAACTGGCGGAAGACCTCGTCGATTTTCCGGTCACGCTATTGCTCGATGACGGCCTGTTCGCGCGTTCGCGTGCGCAGGCGGACGGTCGCGATCTGCGCGTTGTCGCGCCGGACGGATCGCCGCTCGATTTCGAGATCGTCCGCTGGGCGCCCGATGGCGTCGAAGTGAACGTGTTCATGCCGAAAATCGTTGCGGGCGCTGCAAACCAGTTCTTCGACCTCTACTATGGCAATCCGAAGGCCGAGGCTCTTCCGTCCAAGCCGCATTGGGATGCGCATTACCGCATGGTCATGCACCTGAACGGTAATCTCGACGATGCCGCGCGGGGCGGCGTTGGCGCGACTGCGGAAGGAAAGGTTGCGCTCGGCGATGTCGCGCGGTTCGAGGGCGATCCGGCATTCCTGAAAATCGCGCCGGAGCGATTGGCCGGATTGGGCGAACAGATCGCCGTGGCGGTGCGTTTCCGTGTGGACGGCGGTCCGGCCTTGCAGACGCTCGCTTCGGGACGCCGTCTCGACGAACGTGAGGAATGGTTCAACTTCGGACTTAAGACGCCGCGTACGGTTCACACAAATGCCGCGAGCCATGGCCAGCGCGCGCCTGAATTGAACTCCGAGGGCATCGCGCCGTCCGAGTGGCATTCGGCGATCGTCGTGTACGATGCGCGCAACCATACGCGGACGATCTGCATCGACGGCACGGCGCTCGAACGCGACAGCGCGTTGCCGGGCACGCTCGAAATCCAGGAGATGCGGATCGGACGCGGCGTGCTGCATTTCGACCCGTGGCAGTTCACGGGCGCGATGGATGAGGTACGTCTGAGCGACGTCGCGCGGACGGACGGCTGGATCCGCGCCGAAGCGGCGTGTCTTGCCGGCGGCGTGAACAGTTTCTACGCGATTGCGGCATCGGAAGAATATGGCAAGCCAAAACCCGCGCCCGCGCCCTTCGATTTACTCGAACCTCCCGAAGGCGCGTCGTCGCGCGCGCGCAACGGCGTAACCGTCCAATGGCGGCCTTCGGCGGGCGCAGCGGCGTATAGCGTCGCCGTCTACGATGCGCCGGACGCCTCCGCACCCATCGCGACGCTCGATGCAGGCGCAAAGACGCAATGCACGATCCCGATGGACCTCGTCAAAGGCAAGACGCTCTATTGGAGCGTAACGGCGCGCTCGGATGCTGGCGAGACGAACGCGAAGGAGCGGCGCAAGATGACTTTCTATGATTGGAGTACCTCGGGCCCGATGCCCAAGAATGCGGTTCAACCCGCGCTCGAACCGGTGCGCGGCGCGTTCGTGGATCTGCGCGGCTATCTGCGCAAACGCATCGACAAATCGATCCAGCGCTACTTCCTCGAAACGCCCGAATCGAGTCCGGCCATCCTCCAGGTCTTGCGCGACCGCGACCGGATGCCCGTGCGCGATCCGCTCGTGCCGTGGGCGGGCGAGTTCGCGGGCAAATATCTGACGGGCGGCGAACTCGTCTGGCGCGTTACGCACGACGCGGCGTTGCGTGCGACGCTCGATACGTTCGTCCGCGACCTCATCGCGTGCCAAGGCCCCGACGGCTATCTCGGACCATTCCCGGTATCGTCGCGGCTAACGGGCGGCAACTGGGATGTGTGGGGGCATTACCACTGTATGCTTGGACTACTTTTATGCTTCGAAGACACGGCCTACGAACCGGCGCTCGATGCGTGCAGGAAAGCGGCGGACCTCTTGTTCGAGACCTTCGGACCGGGCGGGCCGACGCTAACCTGCGACGGTTCGGGCGGCCAGATGAACATGGCCGTCTGCCATTCGTCGATGCTGCTGTACGAAAAGACCGGCGTGCCGCGTTATCTCGACTTTGCGAAGTATATCGTTCACGACGCGTGGAACGAAGAAGGCGCGGGCAAGTATCTCGATTCGGCGCTCGCCGGGGTGCCCATGCATCAGTTCCCGCAGCACCGCTGGGAAGCGCTGCACGACTACCAGGCCCTGCCGCAACTCTACTGGCTGACCGGCGACGAGAAGTATCGGCTTGCGTTCGAGCATATCTTCCGGACCGGCCTCGCAGGCGACCGCCATAATACGGGCGGCGTCACGTCGGGCGAAGGGTTCTGCGGCTCGCCGTACAACCAGGGCGCGATCGAGACGTGCTGTACCGTCGCGTGGATCGCGATGTCCGTCGACGTGCTCCGCATGACTGGCGACAGCCGCATCGCCGACGAGATCGAGTGGAGCACGCTGAACAGCGCGCTCGGCGCGGTCCCGTACAGCGGGCGCGTCTGCGCGTACAACGTGCCTATGGATGGGACACGGTGCTTCGGAGTCGAACTGCCGTGGCAGTCGCCGAAAGCGGGGCCTGACCTGAATTGTTGCGCGGTAAACGCGTACCGTCCCATGGGCATGCTCGCGGAATGGGCGCTCATGGATGGGGCCGAAGGGTTGACGCTCAACTTCTACGGCCCGTCGGACCTGCGCGCGAATCTGGCGTCGGGCAACGCGGTCGTCCTTTCGCAGGACACGCGCTATCCCGTCGACGGCCACGTTTTGATACGCGTCCAACCGGAGCGGAGCGAGACGTTCGCGTTGCGGTTGCGGATCCCCGAGTGGTCGAAGAAGACGAAGGTCCGCGTGTGCGGCCAGACGCTCGATGCCGAGGCAGGCGCCTATCTGCGGATCGAGCGCGCGTGGTCGGCGGGCGACATGATCGCGATCGACTTCGATTTCGCGCCGCGATTCTCGACCGGCGAACAGGAGTGCGCGAACAAGACATCGGTCTATCGCGGCCCGCTGCTGTATGCGTACGACGCGCGCTACAACGAGTTGAACCCGGATCAACTGCCGAAACTGGAGTGGGCGTCGGTGCAATTCGAAGACGCCGCATGGGACGGCCCAATCGAGCCGTGGACGCTCGCGGCACTGAAAGACGCCAAAGGCGCGACGTACCGCGTCTGCGACTTCTCGAGTGCCGGTCAGACCGGCAACCAATACAAGTCCTGGCTGCCTTGATTACGGTTTTTCGTCGAGAATGGTCGCGAGACGTTCGGGGTAGTCCGTGAGTACGGAATCCATGCCTTGCGCGAGGAAGGTTCGCATGGCGTCGGGCGCGTTGACGGTATGGACGAGGATGGGGATACCTTTGGCCTGAATGGCGTGGAGTTCGTCGGGGTTGATATGGAGATCCTCGATGAGATCGTCGGCGATCGCGAGCATGTCGGCCTGCGGACGGTAATCCGTCCAACGGCCTGAACGCAGGCGCACGAGCATGTCCACGCCTTCGAGAACGTCATAGCACGTCAGCACGTTCGGATTGAGGCGGCGCACTTGTGCGATGAGCATCGGATTGAACGATGCGAGGATTACGCGGTCGAACGCGTTGGCTTCGGCGATGTCTTTGACTATCGCCGCAGGCACGTTGGACTGATTCTTGATCTCAATCAGGAACCGCGATTCCGGTGCCGCCGCGAGGGCTTCCGCGAACGTTGGAATCGCGATGCCTTGGCCGCGATACGGATACGTCGCGCCATCGTCATGCGTGAAGCGGTAGCCCGCGTCGAGCGCCTTGACCTGCGCCAGCGTCAGGTCCGCGATGCGCCCCATCCCGTTGGTCGTGCGGTCCACGGTGCTGTCGTGAAGGATCACGACATGCCCGTCGGCGGTGCATAACGCATCGCCTTCGAGCAGCACGCCGGGCCACGTTGCGGCCGCGTTCCGGTACGCGAGCGCGGTGTTTTCCGGCCACAACGTCGCGCCGCCGCGATGTGCGGCAAGCCGGATCGGTTGTGCAAAAAAGACCGTATGTGAGGAGGACTCTCCATCCGCATGGAAAATCGCCGTTAGCATAACGATCAGAATTGTAGACATGCTATCATCCTAGACTAGGCTGTAGGCTGTAGGCTGTAGGCATATTCCCTACAGCCTACAGCCTAAAGCCTAAAGCCTTTTTAGGTCATGCATAAATGACGGCGACGATACGGGCGTCCGAGTCGCCGAGGGTCTGGACTTGGTGCGGAATGGCGGAATCGTAGTAGATACTGTCGCCGGGACTGAGTTCGTAGCGCTGGCCGCCATGAAGGACCTCGATGCGTCCGGTGAGGACGTACAGAAACTCCTCGCCTTCGTGGAACGACAGCGTACATTCCTCGGGCACGGACGGGTGGACATCCACGATGAAGGGTTCCATGTGGCGGTTGCGGTTGTTCTTCGCGAGAGGATGAAAATCGAGCGTGCTCAGACAGTACGGCCCAAGGCCCGACATTTCCATTGACGTCTCCGAGCGTCCGCCGCGCACGACCACGGGCGCGGATGTGGGGGCGTCGTCAATGAGCGCGCTGATCTGAACGCCGAGTCCGCGCGCGATCTTGAGCATCGGCGAGAGCGACGCGACGAGTTCGCCGGCTTCGAGTTCCTCGAGTAGCTTCTTGTTGACCTGGCTCTTCTCGGCGAGTTGGTCCACGCTAAGCTTGCACGCCTCGCGAAGCGTGCGGATTCTATGTCCAAAGTGGGTCTTGTCCGACATGGCTGCGTCTCCTTGATTTTGCGTGGATGCATCATGCCACGATGAGCGTCGTCGTTCAATACGCTAAGGCGTGAAGACCCACTCGCAGGGTTCGTTCCCCTTCTTTCCTGGCACGTCAAGCCAGCGAACAGACGTGGCCACGCAGTAGCAGAAATGGCCGTCTACGGCGGTACCCGAGTCTATTCCCTTCTCTGTGAGGACTTTCATGAGACGTTCGAGCTTGCTCTGAGGCAGGTCTGCATACGCATGCACCGTGCAGGAGTCAACCCATGCCACAGTCTGCTTGTCGGGCAACGCCTTTACCTGCACCAGAAATTGCTCGAAATCCCGAGTGGCGAAGTACGCATTGTTTACGTTGTCGAAGACGTAGAATGCTTTGGGGTGGCCATTCCTACAGGCGACGCCTATACCATATTCTTCCTTGATGGCGACGGGGGTTTCCCCAACGCGTCGGCCTTCCCCGCGGCCGTTAAAGATCACCCTTGCCGCAATCAGATTGCCGTCCTTGTCGCACGGCACTGCTTGCCATCCCGTTTTGGTTGTGGACTTGCCCGCAACATCCATTCCTTCTCCCGCCCAGGCGCAATCCGCCGCCAAGTAGATCGTCAGCGCAGCAAGAAAACACGCGATTCTCATGTTCGTTCCCTCTCGTGATCTTTCGCCCATTATGCCAGATCATCCTTTCCCCGTCCGAACTTGCGGCCTGGATCTTTACGTCCCATGCGCAGCACGCGAAGGTACGCATCATGCGTGCTTCGTGCGCGCTTGAACGACTCCTTACCGGTTCAACTTATCGCCGAGATGCACGGAATCGGGATCGGGCAATTCGATCGTCGGGATATCGTCTTTGAGGCGCACATGGCTGGCCGAGCGAATCTCGGCAAGCTGTCCCTTGCCCTTTCTCGTGAAATGATCGAAGAGCCTCGGACCAATCAGGCTGATTAACAGCCCTGTAGCGAAAGCCCACAATAGATAGTACACGGCCGCTTCGGGAAATATCGCCGACAAAATCAGCAGCAGGATGAAGCCGGTGCCCGCCACCCCGCGGATCGGTATCAGAATGGTGCCCGCGAAACCGAACACGAAGTAGAGCATGTGAATAATCGCGTCGGCGATCCCGTTGACCACATAATTCTTCGAAAACCGCCGACGATGGTGGTAGCGGCGAATACGGTGTTCACGGCGGCGTCGCATGTGTACCTCCACATCGTGGCAACTATCGGGCCTGCTTTCATTGTTGGCGATTCTGCGGCCTATGTCAAGGATTTGCGCGGGCGGTGCGGGGCATGGTATTACGCGGGACGGTGCGGCAAACGAAGAGGAGCCGGAACATGGGTATGCTATGGATGAGCGGTTTGCAGGGCGGAGAACCCAGCGTGAACGTGCAGGCTGTTGTGCGCGAGCAGGAATTGTCGCGGACGGTTCGCGACATCGAGTTTCACATCGCGCGCTTGTCGCTGTTGAACCAGGCGCTCTGGGAACTCGCACGGGAGCGGCTGAACCTGACCGACGCGGATCTCGAAAAAAAGATTGCCGAAGTGGATCTGCGCGACGGCGTTCAAGACGGCGCCATGACCAACGGGCCGGTGAAATGTCCGCAATGCGGGCGCGTGTCGAATTCCAAACACTGGAAATGCCTCTATTGCGGCCTCGAATTCGAGAAGCCGATCATGGGGTGACAAAAAAGAAGAGCGCCACAACGGGAAGGTCATGGCGCACTCTTGGAGGGAAGGTATTGGGACGGACCGCTTTGCTATGGGTGGAGGGATGAACCACCCAAACGATCGTACCCACCATTTGTTGCGACGTGATGACTTCCGTGTCGCCGTCGCGAAGACTTCCTTGTCTAGGCCTTACGAAAATGTTTATCGGCTCGAACGGGGAAATCTTTAGCGTCCGGTATCCGAGGCGTCGAGATAGGTAATACTGGCTGCATCTGAAAGCACTCCGCCAATCGGGCAATGTGCTTACGCGTGGACATTCCCGATGCGCCCGCGTTAACGACCTCTATCCCTCTACTGGTTAAGTATGTTTTCAGTTTTCCGGCCAGACGACGCCACAACTGGGGCCGAGGAATAGGCGGCAAGTCCATTGGCGGTTGGCGCCCCATGGGTTGCGGGCACATTCGAGGGCCGAGTAGAAGGACACGCCGATCATGAGGCCTGCGAAGATCCATTTCCAGCGGGCACGCATGGTTTCGAAGATGGACTCGGACATGAGCAACAGTACGGGCATGGCTACGATGTACCAGCGGAATCCGTAGGCTTCGCCGCCGTAGTTGTTGGTCTTGAACACGTAGTAGGCGGTCAAAACGCCGAAGGCTGCCGCGCCGGCGAGAATGAGGCCGCGGTTGGGCATGCGGGGCTTCGCCAGCGCGCGCACGGCGGCGGCCATTCCGGCAAGCAGTATGGGATACAACGAGAAGAGGCCGCAGCGTCCCAGCGTCATGTGGAACAGGTACGTCCCCTTGGGTTCGTTCAGCGCATCGATGCCTTGCGGGTTGCGCCAGTATGAGCCTTCGTACAAATACACGTCGTCGCGCATCTGCACGGGCAGCAGGTTGTCCGTGGCATTCCACATGGCCCCCGCATGGACAAGCAGCGGGACCGCCGCGAGTGCGCCTGCTACGAGCACGGTTCTTGCCGGATATTTTACGAGCAGGAAGAATCCCGCGAACGCAACGAATATCGTCGCGGGCATATCGAGCGTCGGGACGAGTCCCGCCGCGAGACCAAAAATGGCGAAGCGCCAGAGGCGCGGCGCGAGACGGCCTTTGGCCAGCCCAATCCCGAAGTAGAGCGCGATCATGAGCATGGCCGTCGCGGGCACGTGGTTGTTTAGATGCGTAGCATAGCCCCACAATTGCGTGCAAAACAGGACGCAGAAGAGCAGCAACGCCCGCGTCAACGGATCTGTCTTGAACAGCCGCTGTATCTTGGCAAAAAAGATACCTACGAGCACGTACGACCCACCCACGATGGTCATGGTCATGAACCGTACGAGCCTGTCGAGGCTGTCGTCGTCGTCGAGATCCCAGCCAAAGGCGCGCTCGAGCAACAGGTATTCGCCCGTCATCCACAACGTGAGCATCGGCGGCTTGCTCGACAGCAAACGCCCATTGACCATGACCTTGTCGATGGTACCCTGCTCGAATGGGATTGCCTTCTCGCTCGCGGGCCGGTCGATGTGCCACGTTCCGTACTTGGCGAGGCTGTAGACTGTAGCGAGGCGGCTGTTCTCGGCGTCGTTGTCCGAGTAGTCTCCCGCGCCCAAGACCGCGTTGACCGCTGCCGCGCACAAAATGATCAATTCCATCACCGCGAACTCGCGCTCGCGGCGCGATGGAACCTTTCGAGGAACGGATTCGCTGCTCATCGCGATCGCGCCGAGACTCCTAACTCCTAACTCCTAATTCAGTTCTTCTTGACTTCGCCCAGCATCTCGGCGACGGATGCCTCGATGGCCTGCGCCCAGATTTCGTAGCCCTTTTTATTCGGATGCAACGCGTCGGGCATGATCGACTTGGGCAACACACCGCCCACTTCGAGGAACTTCGGGCCGATGTCCAGAAAACGGACCATCTTGCCGTCGTCGAGCTTGGCAATGAGACCGTTGACCGTATCCAACTTGGCGCGGAGTTCACCGGGCTTTTCTTCACGCGGGAAAATGGCGAGAAGCAGGATTTTCATATTGGGGAGTTTGTCGCGAAGTTTCTTCACGATTGCCGTGACGCCTTCGGCAATTTCCGTCGGCGTATTGGAGCCGGCATTGTTGGTGCCAATCATGATCACCGCCAGCTTGGGCGAGATCCCGTCAATATTGCCATTGTCCAACCGCCACAGCACGTGCTGCGTCTGGTCCCCGCTGATCCCCAGATTCACCGCCTTGCGATTGGCGTAGAACTTATCCCACACGGCCTTGCCATCCCCTTCCCACCCGTGCGTGATCGAATCGCCAATCAAGATCATATCGACCTCGCCCTTCTTGACGCGATCATTCATGGATTGATGGCGCGTCTTCCACCAGTCTTCGGCACGCGGTTCCGGCTTAATCGCCGAGTTCTGTGCATACGCGCCTACACAGACAAATGCGGTGAAAACAACCAACAGAAGCCAACGGATTTGCAGATAACGGAAACGGTTCATTTACGATTCTCCTTCCATGTGAAATGCCAACGTTTAGAACCTCTTGCAGAACCTCGGCTGTTTAGGCTTTAGGCTTTAGGCTTTAGGCTGTAGGCTGTAGGCAGTGCCTAAAGCCTATGGGTTTTGCAAGAGGCTCTTTATTCTACAATAAAGCGCCACCGCAACGGCGCGCGTTTCAAAGCGGACTAGGCGTCCTCGCCTTCCAACGAGCCGATATCGATGTTTATCTCGGCGCGGTTCTCGATTTTGTCGACAAGCCCGTCGCGGATCCAGATGATGCGATCCGAGACATCGAGCATTTTCAGGTCATGCGTGGCGCTGATGATCGTGACGTTTTTCTCCTTGTTCAACTTCCGCAGGAGTTCGATGATTTCCTTGCCGGTCCGGAGGTCGAGGTTGCCGGTCGGTTCGTCCGCGAGGATGATCGTCGGGTCGTTGGCGAACGACCGCGCGATGGCAACGCGCTGCTGCTGGCCGCCGGAGAGTTCGAGCGGTTTATGGCGCAGGCGGTCGCCCAAGCCGACCAGGCTCAACAGTTCCGCGCCTTTGTCCATCGCGTCCTGCGTGCTCATGCCTGCAAAGATCATTGGCAACGTGCAATTCTCGAGCGCCGTCATGACCGGGATCAGGTTGAACGTTTGGAAGATGTAACCGATCTTGCGGCAGCGCAGCCATGCGAGTTCGTACGCGTCCAGGCCCGATACGTCCACCTCATCGATAAACACCTTGCCGCCCGAGGGTTTGTCCAGGCCGCCGATCATGTTGAACAGCGTCGATTTGCCGGAACCGGACGGTCCCATGATCGAGATGTATTCGCCGACGCGAATCTCGATGCTCACACCCTTGAGCGCCATGAGCGTTTGTTTTCCCATGACGTACTCTTTGGTAACATTGATGGTCTTGACCGCGTACTCGAGACTCGTTTCAACCGTTGCTGCCGACATTTATCTCTCCATTCCTACACTTCCGTTCTCATCGCGTCAGCCGGTGGCATCTTACCCGCGCGCCGCGCCGGATAGATGGCGCCAATCACCGACAACACGGCGCCAATCGCCACCGCCATCGCCAGTCGCGCGAATACCGCCCGCCACGGCATCGCCGTGAACACGTGCTCGTACTGCGCCATCCATGCCAGCAACGAAAACAAGAATCCAAGCACTGCGCCCATCAGACTGCCCGCAAGCCCGAGCACGCCCGCCTCGATCAGAAACAGTTTGACCACGAACCAGTCCAGCGCACCCAGGCACTTCATCGTGCCGATCTCGCGGTAACGCTCGGTCACGCTCATCAGCATCGCGTTCGTGATGCCCACCGCGCACACGAGCAGCGAAATGGCAACCAGCCACATCTGCGTGGCTTGGTTGCCGGTCGCCCCCGCGATATCCTGCGCGCCTACCGGTTGCAGCGCCTGCTCGGCCACATTGGACGTCAGCACGCTCGAAAGGAACGCAATCGTCAGAACGATCCCCGCCATCGTGATGCACGAACGCCAAAAGCGGATACGCACGCTACGCAGGGCGATCTTGAAGGCCTCGCGGTTTGGCAACCGGATCTGTCGCTTGATTCCCGCCCGCGTCTTGACTTCACTCGTCATGTTCGCACGTCCCATCGACACCCGTATGCACATCGAACCCGATCAGGTTTCGGCGACCCAACCGATCCAAGTACGTCAACAGCGAAACCTCCGCTTCCTTCCGGCTCAAATTGTACTCCCGCGCCACGTACTGGATTAACTCCTGCACGGTCCGCGCGCCATCCACTTGCCGCACGACGCGCGATCCAATATCGTCCAACAGCAATTCCGCCGTCCGCGGAATCGCGAACATCCGTCGAAGCCCTCGGACCAACGCACCGCCCGCCTTCTCGTATACCATCATGATTCCACCCGTGTCCAATTCCATGATCCGGACCGCCGGATTGAGGCAGGGAGCGGACCCCAGCATATCGCGTCGGGAAAGCCTCTTGCCCCGGGAAAACATGGGCCGCCTCACTTTTCTCATTACGTGTACACCTGCTCCTTTTTAGGCTTTAGGCTTTAGGCTTTA
>CAIYET010000178.1 GCA_903925285.1 Candidatus Hydrogenedentota bacterium
CCTGACTGCCCTTTCCCAATTCAAGCCCGCTGTTGACATGCGCATACCGATCGGCTAAGATACCATCAGGTTGCCCGGGTGGTGAAATTGGCATACACGCTAGGCTAAGGACCTAGTGCTCTTAATCGGGCGTACGAGTTCAAGTCTCGTCTCGGGCACCATTTTTCTTTTTTGGGTATAGAGTCTTGTAAGAGCTTGAACAGAATAGACATGGTAGAGTTCAAGCACTTCTTTTCGTCACGCTCTACGTGCCTGTCCCATCCCGGCCAAGCCCCATCACGCCTTATACGTTCTCGGCCAAGACGTGAACTGTAAACTTCGTCATCAAACCTACAGCCCATGCCATGTTCCACAATGGACCAATTCCGGCCAAGACGATTGCATTCCGCCACTTATTGAACGACAATTTAATCGGTAACACCAAAAACCAAGTCGGCACCGTTTTCGGGGAAGGAGTACGGATGCAGGATGATGCCCAATTGGTTTTCCGGTGCCTTGAAGGAGATACCGACGCGTACGGCGAGTTGGTCAAGCGGTATCAAGGCGCAGTCTACGCCACGGCCTACTATTATGCCGGGCGCTATGGCTCCGCTGAGGATATTGCCCAGGAAGCCTTCATGGCCGCATATCGAAGCCTCCCGTGGCTCAAGGAGGCCGCGAAGTTCGGCCCGTGGTTGAAGGCGATCGCCTGCCGCACCGCAGCCAATTGGTTGCGCCGGAATCAGAGGCGGCTCACGCTTGAGACGCCCATTCCATATCGACGGCATGAGTCCATCGCGGATCTCCGGCAAGGGCCCCGAGGAAACCTCGAACGCGACGAGCGCTTCGAACGCATTCAATTGGCGATCGACGCGTTGCCAGAGCGGTATCGGCTTCCCGTGGTGTTACGTTACCTACAAGAGTTGAGTTACGACGAGATCAGCGTCTTTACCGGCGAATCGCGCGACGAAATCCGCGGGATTCTCCAACGAGCCGGCCAGCAGTTGCGCGAAGCCTTGGCGGGTATCGAGTCTGAAGAAGGAACGGAAAAGTGGCGTTCTGCAAACAAGTAGAGTCGATGGTCCAAGCGTGGATCGACGGAGAACTCGGCGATTCCGAACGCGTCATCCTGGACCAGCACTTCAGCGAATGCCCAACCTGCGCCGCGATGCTGCGCAGGCACCAACAAAGCGCCGCAATGCTCTTCGAATCATTCGCAGAGCATCGCCTCAGCCACAGCCTTTGCCAACGCGTCATGGAACACTTGCCGGAAATGGACCCGCTTCGCATCGATGTCGAAGGCGTGAACTGGCGCGAAAGAGTCCACACGCCAAAGCGCACATGGCTGACCCGCCTCGTGCCCATCGCCGCCATTTTCGTCGTGTTCTGCCTAGCCGGGATCCTCTACACGGCGTGGCCCAAAGGCCAGGGCGATCTTGATGCCGCCGTCGGCGTGATCACCTTGGCTGACGGTGAAACGCATTACCATTCGAACCAGGGACTATTCAGCCGTAGCGTCACCCTCAAAGACTATGTCGCCTACGGAAACTTCTACGAGACCGGCGTGCGCGGCAGACTCATGTTGACGCTTCGCGGACCGACGCATCTGAAAGTGGACGAGAAAACGAAGTTTCAGGTTTGCGACGACCGCGAATTGCGAGTCGAAGTCGGACGCATCGTCATGGAAGTCGGCAAAGACGACCGCCAGTTCCGCGTCGTCACACCAAGTGGAACCATCACCGTGTACGGAACAACCTTCGAAGTCAGCGTCGACAATATGCA
>CAIYET010000179.1 GCA_903925285.1 Candidatus Hydrogenedentota bacterium
CAACCCACGGGCACAAATGATTAACCACCGACCCTGGAAGGGTCGCACAAGGAGCACGATGTCGACCTTTATTAACGATGATATCGACACCCTACGACCCTTCCAGGGTCGATGGATGTCGGTTTTGTATCCGTGGGTTGCACCCACGGCTATTCATGTTCCTCCCCTTCGGGGAAACCGAATCGAAACGATACTTTTCCGTAAAGTGAAAATGAAGTACGCTAAATTTGGATGAGCCTAAAATGATTTGCTCGCAATGGCTCGATTTGCTCGATACCCCAAGCCCTGCCTTTCATCGCACGTTACGCGCCGTTTACGGTTCGGACAACGCCTGCATCGAGTCCCGATTGAAACTGCTGTGCGCAGTACTCGAGCGTTTTCGCGAACGCTTTGGCGATCAAGCCGTACGCGTGTTTCGCGCGCCGGGCCGCATCAACTTGCGCGGCATGCACGTGGATACGCACGGCGGGTACCTCAATCTGATGACGCACCAACGCGAAGTGCTCGTTGCGGTGCAGATCCGCGACGACTCGACGTCTGTCTTCGCCAATATCGACGCACGTTTCGAGGAAACCATCCTCCGGCCCGACGACGCTCGATCGAGCGGAGTCTTTCGGCAACCGTGGACGGAGTTTATCCTCTCGCCCGCCGTTCGTAGCGCGGTCGAGGCGCGGCGCGGTCATTGGTCGCACTACCTTTCGGGCGCGTTTCTGAGCATCCAACATCGTTTTTCGGATACACCGCTACACGGCATGAACGCCGTCGTCGGGGGCGACCTGCCAAGAGGCGCCGCGCTGAGTTCGTCGGCAGCCCTCTGTGTGGCCGTCTGCAATGCCATGCTCGCGCTGAACGACAAGACGCTGGACCCGCTCTCGTTGATCCTCGCGGCGCGCGATGCGGAATGGTACACCGGCTCGCGTTGCGGATTGAGCGATCAGGCAGCCATCACGCTGGGCGGACAAGGCGAGTTGATCAACGTCGCCCTGTTCACGCCGGCGCTCGATCTGTCCGGCCTGCGTCGAATCGAATTTCCCGAAGCGTTGCGCATTCTAGTCGTCGATTCCTACACCGAACACAGCTTGAGCGGCGTCGCGCTCGCGGCATACACACGCAACCGGTTCGCCTATTCGCTGGCGCTGGAAATCTTGCGCCAAGAGTTGCGGCGTCAGGGATTCCCGGTGGCGTTCGTAGCCGAGACGGACCACTTGTCGCGCGTAACGCAAGAGCGAATCCCGGCGTTATTACAACTCTTGCGCGCCATACCCGACTCGCTGTCTTTGGATGACCTGCGCGCGCGGTACACGTTGCCGGAACTCGACGCCGCCTACCGGCAGTATTTCGGAACCGTTCCCGAAGACCAGCGTCCGGACACGATACATCTTCGCGGTCCATTGCTTTTCGGCATCGCGGAATCGGAGCGCGCACACCGTTTCATCGACGCGCTGACAGAAGGCAATTGGACCCGCGCGGGGCGTCTGATGAGTATCGGGCATGACGGCGACCGTCTTGTCGCCCCGACCGGGCAAGCGTACCGCTTCGACACGTCGGATGCGGCATTGGCCACGGAAACGCCCATCGAGATGCTTCCCGGCGTTTACGGCGCCAGCGCGCCCGTTCTGGACGGACTGGTCGATGCGGCGCTCGGCGCCGACGCATTGGGGGCGTCGCTGACGGGGGCCGGGATGGCAGGCGCCGTGCTTGCCCTGTGCCGTGCCGAGAACGCCGCCAGCGTCGCGCAAGCGTTGCGCGAGTGGATGGCCTCCAGCGAATACATAAAACGCGCCGGACGCGAACTCGCCGACGACGAACTCGACCGAGCGGTAGTCGTCAACGCGGCGCCCGCCGCCGCCGACGAATTGCACGTGTAACGTTTAGCCTCCTCGCGATCACTTACGACGTACAAATCGGATTGTAAGGAACGAAGGAAATGAATGCTTTCGCTTTGAACCAAGCGCCTTCTGCTTGCAGGTATTCTTCGCAACGTGTTAAGATCATTCGCATGCTTTCAATACGCTTGCGAATCCTACACCTGTTGGCTGTTTTAGTACTAGGAACGATAGTACTGGGATGCGCTTCCGCGAAACCGCGCTGGACGCCTGAAAACGTCGCCCCGCCCGCAGAGTCATCCGGCGCGTTCAATGTCGCCCCGCCTATCGAGAAACAGGCCGAGCCGGTCCCGCCCGCGACCAGCGCGACGGATCGCGTGAAATTGACGCGCGACGGGGCGCTGGTCACGGCGCTTCAGCACAATCGGGGCCTCGAGGTGGCCAAGTATGGGCCGCGTATTGGCGAGACCTTCGTGCCCGAAGCGCGAGCGGCGTTCGACCCGACGCTGCTTGGAACGGTCTCGTACGGTCACATCGCCAATCCGGCCAACTCCGCTGGCGGACTAGCAGGCGTCGTAAGAACCAATACCTTCGCTTCTTCGATGACCCTTCAAGAAATCCTCCCGACGGGTACACGCCTGTTCCTCACAGGCGACTCGACGATTTCGGATACTTCATCCGGCTCCAACCTCCATCAAGGTGAAGCAACCATCGGAATCGAGCAGCCATTGCTGAGAGGCGCGTGGACCGAGACGAACCTGGTCGCTTTGCGCCAGGCCCGCAACAAAGCAGCCCAGAGCGAACATGTCTTCCGGGCGGCGGTGCTCGCGACGGCAAGCCAGGTCGAGACGACGTATTGGGGTCTCGCCCTTGCGAACGAGATCCTCGCGATCCGCGAATTCGCTTTGAAACTCGCCGACGAACAGTTGCAGCGCGCCGAGAGCCTGCTGGCCGTAGGCAAGGCGATCGAAGGCGACGTCGCGTCTGCGCGCGCCGAAAAGGCTTCTCGGAGCGCGGACCTGACCGATGCGTCGGCGTCCATACGCACGCAGACGCTCGCACTCGTCAGGCTGATCAATCCCGGCGGTGAACAGGCGTGGAACGTGACTTTTGAAACTCTTGACGCGCCCGATGCTCTCGAAGTGGACGTACAACCGGACGAGTCCGAAAAACTGGCGGTCGCGTATCGTCCCGAACTGGCCCAAGCCCGGCTCGACGCCGCCAACGCGGAACTGGGCAAGGTTAGCGCACGCAATGGCCGGTTGCCCCAAGTCAACATCGTCGGCGCCTACGGCCGCGTTAGCACCGGTTCGAATTCGGGCGACGGCATCAATCACTTCGGCGACACGCCGTACGACAACTACCAGATTGGCATCAATATCCAGACGGCGATTCTGAACCGTGCCGAGAACGCCCGCTACCGGCGCTCGAAGCTGACCGCCGAACAGGCCGATCATACTGTGGCCAACATCGAACAAGGCATCGCATCGGATGTCCGGCAGGCGGCAGTCGAAGTCGAGCGGCAGTGGGACCGGATCCCCGCCACGCAAGAGGCGGTTCGCAGCCGGACGGAGCAGTTGCGCGTCGCCCAAGGTCGCTATGAGTCTGGCAAGACGACGGAATTGGATCTCATGCTTGTGCAACGCGACCTCATTCAGACACGCATCGACGAGGTACAGGCACGCGTCTTTTACATTCAGGCCCTGACCGCCCTGTACGCCGCCGAAGGCACCTTGTTGGAGCGGCGCGGCATAAGTCTCAACAAAGATGAAGGGTGAAGGATGAAGGATGAAAAAGAATACAGCCTCATTTTGTTCCATAAGATTCGTTGATTGCCTGTCTGGTGTTTTCATCCTTCATCCTTTATCCTCGGTAATCGTCCCAATAATGCTGGCGCTGCTTACGGTCGCCGCGCCCGGCTGCAACCCAGCTACGGCGGGGCCCAATGACGCAAAAGCGGCCGCCAAGCCTCCGGTAGTCGTAAAAGTCGGCGTCGTAAGCGTCCAATCCGTCCCCGTGGAATTGAGCGGCGTAGGAACCGTGGAATCCATCACAACGATTCAAGTGCGTGCGCAAGTCCCTGGTGAGTTGACGCAGATCCATTTCAAGGAAGGCGAACGCGTCGAGAAAGGCCAACTCCTGTTTACCATCGATCCGCGCCCTTACCAGGTAGCCCTCGCGCAAGCGGAGGCCAACGTATCGAAGATGGAGGCAATGGCCGAGCAAACCCGCGCCCAATTGACCCGCGATAAGGCCCAGGCCGACAATGCCCAGGCGGAGTTGGAACGCGACAGACCGCTCCTGCCCAAAGGCATGGTATCGAAGGAGGAATTCGAGAGCGTCCGCACAAACGCCGAAGCGCTGAAAGCAGTCGTCGCGGCGGATGCGGCCGGCATCAAGTCTGCCGTGGAGAGCGTTCGCTCGGCAAAAGTGGCCATCGACAATGCCCAGTTGCAACTCGAGTATTGCACCATCCACGCGACGACTACAGGCCTGACCGGCAGCTTGTTGGTGCATGCCGGGAACGTCATTCTTGCCGCAAATCCGACGCCGCTGGTCACCATCAAACAAATTGCCCCCATCAATGTAACGTTTTCTTTGCCCGAACGGAACCTTGACACGGTTCGCGCATCCATGGCGAAAGGCCCTGTCACGGTCAAGGCTCTTCCCCAAGGCGATGAAACGATTCCCGTTGAAGGAGCAGTGAGTTTCGTCGACAACGAAGTAAACCAGGACACGGGGACTATCCGCCTGAAGGCATTGTTCCCAAACGATGACGCGCGACTGTGGCCGGGACAATTTGTGCGAGTTGTCGTGCAGGTTGCGGTTCAAGCCGACGCCACCGTTGTACCGGCACGCGCCGTCCAAACGGGGCAAAAAGGCACATACGTGTATGTAATAAAGCCCGGCATGACCGCCGAGTTGCGCCCCGTGACGACCGGTGACAGCCACGAGGAGGTTACGGTCGTCAAGGAAGGCCTCACGACGGATGAGCAGGTCGTTACGGATGGTCATGTTAAGCTGATGCCGGGTGCGACGGTGAAAATCGCGGACGAGAAGGCGGCGGGGGACAATAAGTAATGCACGTCTCCGCGCTGTTCATCCGGCGGCCCGTCATGACGACGCTGGTGATGCTGGCCATCTTCATGGCTGGAATCATTGGTTATCGCTTGTTGCCGGTAAACGATCTTCCCAATGTAGACTTCCCTACGCTGAGCGTTTCCGCAAGCCTGCCTGGGGCCAGTCCCGAGACGATGGCGTCATCGGTCGCGACGCCCCTCGAACGCCAGTTCTCGACCATCGCCGGTGTGGACTCGATGAACTCGGTCAGCGCGCTGGGTTCGACGCAAGTCACGCTCCAGTTCAGCCTAGACCGCAATATCGACGATGCGGCTTTGGACGTGCAGTCGGCCATTTCGCTGGCCACGCGCGACCTGCCGCGCGACATGCCGCAACCGCCCTCGTTTCGCAAGGCCAATCCTGCCGATCAGCCCATCCTCTTTCTCGCGTTGAGCAGCGCCGTGTTGCCGCTGTCCGAGGTCGACGAATACGCCGAAACCAACATCGCGCAACGCATCTCGATGGTCAGCGGCGTCGCGCAAGTGCAGGTGTACGGTTCGCAAAAATACGCGGTCCGCGCGCGGCTCGACCCGCAAGCCATGGCCGCGCGCAAAGTCGGAATCGACGAGGTCGTGAACGCTATTCAGACGGGCAACGTGAATACGCCCCTCGGCGACTTGCAGGGCGATGCGAAGGCGTTCGTATTGCAGGCCAACGGCCAGTTGCTGGATGCGAAATCGTACCTCCCCCTTATCGTGGCATGGCGCAACGGCGCGCCCGTACGCCTACAGGATATCGGCACGGCGGTAGACAGCGTCGAAAACGACAGGGTCGCGGCGTGGTTCAACAATGTGCGCGGCATCATCCTGGCCGTTCAGCGCCAGCCCGGCACGAATACCATCGCCGTGGTCGATGCCATTAAAAAACTGATGCCGACGTTTCGCCAGCAGATGCCCGCCGCCGTAAACATGGACATTTTGTTCGACCGCTCGGAGTCGATTCGCGACTCGGTCAACGACGTCAAATTCACATTCGTGCTGACGATTGCGTTGGTCATCATGGTCATCTTCCTCTTCCTGCGCAACGTTATGGCGACGATTATTCCAAGCCTCGCGTTGATTCTGTCGCTCGTCGGCACGTTCGCGGTCATGCGCATGCTGGGTTACAGTGTCGACAATCTCTCGCTCATGGCGCTGACCCTGAGCACCGGATTCGTCGTGGACGACGCCATCGTCATGATCGAGAACATCGTGCGCCATATGGAACGCGGCGAAGAACCGTACGAGGCATCGTTTCGCGGTTCGGGCGAAATCGGCTTCACCATTCTCTCGATGACCCTCTCGCTCACGGCCGTCTTTATCCCGGTCCTGTTCATGGGCGGCCTCGTCGGACGCCTGCTCAACGAATTCGCCGTGACGATTACCGTGGCCATTCTGATTTCGGGATTCATCTCGCTGACGCAGACGCCCATGTTGTGCAGCCGGTTCCTGCGCCCCAGCCGCACGGCCGAACACGGCCTTTTCTACAACGTCCTCGAAAAGGTCTTCGACGGCATGCTGGCGGCCTACGACTGGAGCCTGAAGATAGCGATGCGCCACCGCCTGGTCACCGTGCTCACGCTCATCCCGTTGCTAGCGGGGACCGTGTATCTGTTTCGGACCCTTCCGAAGGGATTCCTGCCCACTGAGGATACCGGGCAAGTCATGACGATGACCGAAGGACCACAGGGCATCTCCTTCGAAGACATGAAGCGCCACCAGATGGCCGTGGCCGAACTTGTCGGGAAAGAAGCCGCCATCGACGGATTCATGTCGTCCGTAGGCAGCGGCGCCAGTACGACCGGCAGCAATTCTGGCCGTCTGTTTATCCATCTGAAGCCCAGAAGCGAGCGCGAGCCTCTCGATGCGTTCATCCAGCGAATGCGCCCGAAACTTGCGCAAATCACCGGAATCCGCGCCTTCATGCAGAACCGCCCAAGTATCAGCATCGGCGGCCAGTCCACCAAGAGCCTGTATCAGTTCACGCTCCAATCGCCCGACACAGATGAACTGTACCGCTATGCGCCGATGCTCGAAGCGAAAGTCCGCGATATTCCAGGACTGGTCGACGTCACCTCGGACCTGCAATTGTCCAATCCTGAACTCGATATCGAAATCGACCGCGACAAAGCCTCGGCCCTTGGCGTCACCGTCGGCCAGATCGAAAGCGCCATTTACGCCGCCTACGGCTCGAGGCAGGTCTCCTCGATCTTCGCGCCGACCAACCAGTACCGGGTTATCGTCGAGGTGGAGCCCAAGTACAGACTCGATCCGGATGCGTTGTCCATGCTCTACATCCATTCCAGCACGGGCGAAATGGTGCCGCTGGGCACCGTCGCAACATTGAAGCGCTCAGTCGGTCCGATGACGGTCACTCATCTGAGCCAACTTCCCTCCGCCACCATATCGTTCAACCTGCAACCCGGCTTCGCGCTGGGCTACGCGGTCGACAAGGTAAATGAAGCGGCCAGCGAAGTTGTCCCGGGAACGATCACCGGCAGCTTCCAAGGTACGGCGCAGGCATTTCAATCCTCGATGGCCGGCATGGGCCTGCTCATCCTGGGCGCCATCATTGTCATCTATATTGTGCTCGGCATTCTGTACGAAAGTTTCATTCATCCGCTCACGATCCTCTCGGGACTGCCCGCGGCGGGTGTCGGCGCGCTCGCCACGCTCGTGCTGTTCGGCGCGGAATTGAACATCTTCTCGCTCGTGGGCGTGATCATGCTGATCGGCATCGTCAAGAAAAACGCCATCATGATGGTCGACTTCGCAATCGAGGCGCAGTCCGATCCGACCATGACACCATACGATGCCATCTACCGCGCCTGCCTCACACGTTTTCGTCCGATCATGATGACGACCATGGCCGCGCTCATGGGCACGCTCCCCATCGCCTTGGGCATGGGCTCTGGCTCCGAATCGCGCCGCCCGCTCGGTTTGGCCGTCGTCGGCGGTCTGATCGTCTCGCAGATGCTGACCCTCTATATCACCCCGGCCGTGTACATCTACATGGAAACCTTCCGCCGTCACCTCGCGCGAGAAAAGAAGGCGTAGAAACGCAGCCTGCCACAAGGTACAAGAGTATTCAAACGTCGCGGTTGATCCCGGAACCACGACTTTGGAAAAGTCGTGCTACTATGCGGCACTTGCCCACGCCGTCGGCAGCGTCTGGACATCGGCATTTTCGGTCTGGGTTTGCGCAATCGGCTTGCCCGACACGATCAACTCGGCCTCGATTCAGCCACCGCGCCGGCGGCCAGAGCGGTGCGTATCGACAGACTTCTTGAGCACGGGCGCGGCGGCTTGCGGGGAAATATTGGCGTGATTGCCTGCCTTGTCGACGACTTGCAGGGCAAATGTTCTTGGGCCTTCGGGAAGATCCTCGTCTTGCTCCCATGCAATGGTATTTCGTGGAGGGTCGTAGACGCTGAGCAACCAGCGTTCGTTACAGGTCATGCGCCACTCGGCGATGCCGCTGCCGGTGTCGCGGACTTCGCAACGGATGCTGGGGCGATGGCCATTTCCCGCGACTTGGAGCGCGCCGAGCGTCGGCAGCTTGTTGTCTTCCATAAGGGCATAGACGCCAAACGTGCGCGCGTCGACGCTCGATGCACCTGGCTCGCCGTCGCATGCCCAGTATAGGCCCGTATCGCGGTAGACCGATACGCGCAACGATTTCTCGGACCCGCTCCGGACGGGAAGCGTTAGAGTTAACGCTTGGTCGACAGGCATAGTCGTCGGCCATATGCGAAAGGGTTCGCTGCACAGAGGCAGCGGCGGCGCTCCAAATTCCGTGGCTGGAAATGCGCGAAGATAGAGCGTGCCGTACGGCGAATGCGGTTTCACGGTGAGGGCCGCCTCCCCCACGCTAAACGTACGTTCGGGGTCGCCGCGTTGGAAAACCTGGATGCGTTGGTTGAACGGCGCGATGCGCTCATGCTCGACGCAGATACCCAGTTCGCGAACGCCCTTGGCCGGAGCGACGGCCGCGCGGAATCGCTTAGCGTCGATGCGGCGAAATGGAAGAATGGGGCCGCCGACTGCGCCTTCCACCGCAAGAACCGGCGCCTCCGGTTCAGGCTCCGTAAATGCCGTCGTAACGACAAGCCATGTATTGACACACGCGATATCGACCTTCCCCGTACCCCGTTTAACAACCTTGGGCGCGGGCACAACGTCAGACCGATCCGGTTCGACCTGGAATCGGACCACGGCCTTATTGCCGTTGGTATCGACGGACTCGATGAGGACTTCGACGGGATGCTCCGGCATGTCGAGACCACCGTCGCCCTTGGTATGCTGGAAAATGTCGCAGACGTTGCCGGGCCAGCGCCATTGCAGCAGAAAGGCGCCCTCGTTCATCAGAAACGGATAGTACGAGACCAACTCGTTCTGACGGTTGTCATAGGAGAATTCGTCGAATTGGATTTTGAAGAAGTCCTGTCCGTCTACGGTGGTTTGAATCCGGTACACGCCGAGTTTGTTGTTGCCATTGTTGGCGGGGTCGATAGTATCGAGTCCGAAGACGACGCGTCCGGCAGCTTTCACCGGACCGCAGGCATATTCGCCGTCGGCATTTCGCCGGACCTTGAGGATAGCGGGCATCGGATCGCCGTTGACCGTTGCTGCTGGCTCGCCGGGAACGACAAGCACGGCGTGAATATCGGGCGGAGTGGTATCGGGCCATTGAACGCCGCATAAGCGGGGATTGACCGGCCGATTGCGGGCATCGCGGATCTCGTAATGCAGATGCGGATCGACGGTACCCGTGTCGCCGCTGAAAGCGACGACGTCACCTTTGTGCAACGGAAACCGCGCGGGATCGGGCGTCAGTTCGACCGAGTAGCGCTCGCGGGCATGTTGTTCGGAATGCACGTAATCGGCGATGCCGGGGGCGAAGCGGCTGAGATGGCCGAAGACCACGATATGCCCGTCATCAAGTTGGAGGTAGACCGCGCGACCGTAGCCCCACGGCGAACAGGTCACGCGCATAACATGCCCGTCGGCGGGCGCATGGATAGGCCGACCGTTTTCGCCCGTCATCAGGTCCATGCCGGCGTGGAAGCGCCCACCGCGATATTCACCGAAGGTTCCCGTAACGACACGCGGCAAGTCCAACGGCCATGCGTATGGTTCGTCCGAAGCGGCCGCAGCCGCCGTCAGCGCACATAGGAGAGCAAGAAGACTGAAGGATGAAGGATGAGATGAACCTATCGGTGCTCTTCGTCTTTCATCCTTCATCCTTCATCCTCGATCATCTGTACTCTGAATTCTGTATTCCTATTGCTTTTTCCAGGGAGAAGGCAAACGCGCGGTTTATTTCTTCGACGACTTCTTGGGCTTCGTTACCGATGCAGGGGTTTTGGCCGGAGAATTGTCGGCTGGTACACCCGCGTTGGCGCCTTGCGCCTTGTTTTCAGGCTGATTCTTATTCGTCAACAGATCCTCGAAACCTGGATAGTTCGAGAGGGTTTTCTCGAGTTGGAGATAGATTTCGACTTTGTCGGGGTTTTCGAGAATCGGCTTGCAGAATTCTTGGACCGCCTTGTCGCCGCGTTGAGATCCGAGGAGGGAACGGACGAATGGTGTGGCCTTTTCAGGCTCGACGTCACTGGCCACCGCCGATTCGACCAGTTTGATGAAGTGAAATCCATATTCGCTTTCGATGATGCCGCTAATGTCGCCGGGACGCATCGAGGCAGCGGCCTTCACGTAGAACGGCGGCAGTTTCGATGTGGGTATCATACCCATGTCGCCGCCATTGTCTTTGTCGGGGACTTCCGACACGGCCTTCGCCACGGCCTGGAAGTTTTCGCCGGCCTGCACACGTTTCAGTGCCTGTTCGATTTTATGGCGCGCCTGTTCCTTCTTGGTCGAGTCGACGGGGTCGCGAGGCCCCTTGCGCGAGCCAATAAAAATCTGCTCCAGATGAAGTCTCTCCGGCTGCTTGAACCCATCCTTGTTCTTCTCGTAGAAGTCCTTCACGTCCGCATCGGAAACGGAGATCTTGTTATCGGCGAGGATCTGGTCGCGCATCTTGCGCACAAGCATTGCCTTGCGCAGTCCGGCGATAGCCTCCTCGCGCGTCTTGCCGGCCTTCTTGAGAATTTCCTCATCGGAAATTTTCTTATCGCCGCCTTGCTCGGCATTTTCGTGCAACTTCTGCAACGTGTCTTTCCAACTGTCCTCGACCTCCTTGTCCGAAACATCGAGTTTTCGTTTGACGGCCTCCTGATAAAGAACTTCATGTTGAACTAGCGTACGCGCACTGTGGATACCCGTCTGGACGCGTACGCGATCGGTCACTTTGGTCGTGCCGAGTTCTTTCATGACGCCGATCAACTCCAGTCGGTACAGGTCGATGTACTCCTCTTTGGGAACGTTCCGCCCGTTGATCTTTGCGATCGGGCCGTCCGGTACGGAACGGAGCACCAGATCCATGTTCTGGAGGTCCGGCGCTTGCGCCCACGCCATCGACACCGTCAATAACAGACCAAGCGCCCCTGCAAGCCTTGCCGCCTTGCTCACGTTTCCTCTCCTTTTTCTTTGGCCGCAATCGCGGCGTACGCCTGACGTTCCAGTTCCTCGCGCTTACGTTTCTCACGCGCCAACCGCTCCGCGATTCCGCGGAGGTAGCGCACGAAAAGAAACGTCGCGGCATATGCCACCAATGCCGTCAGGCCGGTACGCATCGCCACTGCGAACCCATCCACCTGCCTCCAGAATCCAAGCGCCATCGCAAGCGTGCCGAAAAACGCCGCAGATCCGAAACCCAGGAGATCCGGGTCCAGAAGCAGATGCTTGTTCTTCTGCCGCAGGTTATTTTTGACCACGCCCAAATGCTAACACATTCAGACCGAAGGAGGGAAACGAATTAGGAATTAGGAATTAGGAATTAGGAATGTCGGACGGCAAACGACCTTCGCGCGTATCCATTCCTAATTCCTAATTCCTAATTCCTAATTCCTAATCCATGTTGAACGGATTCCCCATCCTTCCTATAATTGGCTCAAGTTACGGCCGGTGGAGCCGTTCAGGAAAGGGACATGGGCATGAGCGCGTCGCGAGAGAACCTCTTGGAGCGAATGGACACCGCCATGGCGGCGTGGGATCAACAGGTCTCGGATGCGTATCGTGCGTTGTGCGACCGCGTGAGCCGGGCACAGGAGCAGGTCTTGCTCTTGCGGCAGGACGCGCAGTCGCGCGACGCGGATCGCGCTGCGCTTCAAGAGACGCGCGGACGTCTGACTGCACTTCAGGAGGAGATCGCCCGACGCGATGCCGAAACGAGCGCCGCGCAGCAACGGCTCACGCGCCTCGCCGAGGAGAATGCTTCGCTGCTCGAACGTGTCCGGAATATCGAGGCGGAGCGCGCTCACGTCGAACAGGTGTCGGACACCGTGACGGGCGAGTTGAGCGGACGTGTGGCCCAACTCGAACGCGAACTCGAGGCGGCGCGCGACGACGCTTCGGAACGAACTTCCATCCAAGACGGCACGCAGGAAGTGCGCAACGCGCTGGCCGCCGAGCGTATTCGTGCGGACTTGTTGCAGGAGCAATTGCGCGACGCACGCGAGGCCGACTCGAGGTTAGGTTCCGAACAACTCGCAACGGCCCTGCGCGACCGCGACGAGGCGCATCAGCAGATCGTGGCCTTGCGCGCCGAGATCGATCTGTTGCGGCGGATGAATGCCTCGCTGAGCACGCCGCCGCCGCAAAGTTCCGTAGCGGAGACCGAAGCACCGTCCGTGTCCGTGACGGATGTGCAAGGCCGCAAACGGCGCATGGGCGAGGTTCTCGTCGAACTCGGCGTCGTCTCGCACGACCAGTTGGAGAGCGCACTGCACGAGCAAGCCGACGCGCCGCAACGCCGGTTAGGCGCGATCCTCGTCGAGAAGGGTTTCGCCAGCGAAGAAGCCATCGCACGGATCGTGGCGCGTCAACTTGGCTTGGCATTCGTGCGTTTGACACCCGATGTCGTGGACCCGGCCGCGACGCGCATCATCGGAGGGCCATTGGCGCGGCGGCGTAACTGCCTGCCCATCGGCGTGTCATCGGAACGCGTCATGCTGGCCATGGCCAATCCGCTTGATCTGATTACCATCGACGATGTCGAGTTGGCCAGCGGACGTCCCGTCGAACCGGTGGTGGCAACCGTCAGCGATATGGCTTCGGCTATCGAGCGCTATTACGGCGACGGACGCTGATCCCTATACATCGAAAGACGTTCGCGGCCCGAGTTCATCGGGCCGCGAACGTCTTTCCAAGCCGGGTTTCCCCGCCGGAATTCGGCTCTATAGGGTCACATTAAGGGTAGCGGTGGCACGCTCACCGATTGTGGCTGTGCGCGTGTATTTCGTGCCGTTCGCAAGCGTGATCGTCACGTCATAAGCACCGCCGAAACCGCTCAACGTTGTTGTCCCACTCGTATTTGTCGTGCCTTGGGCCATCGTGGTCCAACTCTTGATCAGGCTCTGGATGCGCGTGTATGCGGCCTTCTTGCGCCCGCTCGCATCCATCAATCCCCCATTGAGGACCGAGCAGTTCGCGTCGCTCATGTCCCACCACGTGATGGACTGCACGTTCGCGGTCGAGAACACTTGCGTGAAGATGCGCTCGGCATAATCCGCCTGCGTCGTCTCGGTCCACGGCTCGCGCCAGTAACCGTTGTTCCAGTCCGACGCGCGATACGACGGGACCGAAAATTCCGTAATATGGATGGGCTTCGAGAACTGGTTGTAACGCGCGGTCATGTCGACGAACCACGACGGCGTCATCGCGGGGCCTTCCTGATAATTGAACGAGGCATTGAGTTTGTAGCCCGGATAGTATTGGATGCCGATGCTGTCGACCTTACTCAGGCCTTTTGCGGTATTGAACTGCTTGAGACAGTCGCTGTAGGTCATCGAGAAATTGTCGTAAGGCAGGTTGTCCAGCGTGTAGAAGGCGTATTTGGCGCCAAAGCTGTTTTCGTGCGGACTGTTGACCAGCGAAATCAGGCCGGCCAAGGCTTTGATGTTGCTCGCTGCCGACGCCAGCAGATTGTTCATCTGGTCGCGGGACATGTTGAGAGCGTTTGTGGCAGGCGCTTCGTTCATGGCTTCCCACGAGCTAATCTTCGTCTTGAAAGCGTTGATGAGACTCTGCTGATACTGCAACGCCTGCGCTTGCACATCCGCCGCAGCCATCGTGTACGTGCGCTGCGGCAGGATGCCGTAGCCTTGCATCCAGACCACGCCGTGAGCCTTCACGTCGAACCCCATGTTCTTCGCGGCCGTGATGCCGTAGTACGAATCGATGATCGCCGGATCGAGCAGCACATTCGGGCTTTGCTCCATCCACGACCAGCCGAACAGCATCGTCGCCATCTCGAAGCCCGCGTCGCGCGCAGACTGATATACCGAACTGTTAAACTGGCCACCGATGTACGAGCCAAATTTGAACGAGTGCGCGCGTTGCGTGATGGCGACCTTCGCAGCCGACTGCGCTTTACCGGACTTCTTCACGACGACCGTCAGGTTGCCCTTGCGTACGCTCGATATATTCGTCTGCGCGGCCTGCAATTCGAGGTCGTCGCGCAGTTTCAACGCCTGTGACAACACGCTGTCCGCTGCGGCGGCACGCGCGACGGCGTTCGTGTTCGCCTTCACCGCAGCAAGCGCCGAGACCAGGTTCGCGATGCTCGTGGACGCGCTCGAAGCGAAGCTGGACTGGCGACGAACAAGGTCCGCGACGGCCGTCGAGGCCAACTCGACATTAAGGTCGAGCACGATGGATTGTCCCGGCGCGCCCAGTTGGAAACCCGCGCCGCCATTGTCGGCCTTCAGCAACAGTTTGCCATAACCGGGAACCTGCCAGAACAGTACGTTTACTTCGACCGCCTTGCCCGGTTCGACGACCAGCGCCGGCAGACCAAGGTCGCGCGGCGAACCCTGCGCACGCGCCGCGTCGTCGTACACCGGCCAGCAGGACGCCTCGCGCAATTCGTCGTCCGTGTTCGTCGCATAGACAAACTGTCCGCCAACCGTGCCGTTCGCAACATAGTTCGCCCAACGCATCAAGTTCCTGCCCGCATCGTAACCCTGCAACACGATGCAGCCCGTCGCCGGGATACGGATGCTCGCCGCCTGCTCGCCATGCACCAAATACGTGCGCGGCGCATTCGCATAGATGCCCAAACCCTGCGCGTTAAGCGTCGCATTCGGCTGCACGAACAACAAGCCGTTGGAGGTATTCGCATTGATCGCGAACCCGCCCTGTCCGTCCGACACCGCCGCACCCAGATACTGATAGTTGCTGTCCAACAACCCCACATACGCATACGGGACGGGTGTACCGCTATTGTCCGCGACTGTCCCCGTGATGGCGCTCGCCAACGGGCTAATCGCCACGCATACCAGAACCAGCAAGCTCATCGCGCTCATCCCGCCGCGCGCAAGGCTTCCGCGCCGGCCGCCGCGCGCAAGGCTTCCGCGCCGGTGTAGGGTCGTTGTATTCATAGGCCGTCTCCTCATTGCTCGTTTAGGCTTTAGGCTGTAGGCTGTAGGCTGTAGGCACTGCCTAAAGCCTAAAGCCTAAAGCCTTGGATTTCTTTGAGCGTCTCTCAACTGTCCTCGAACCTATAGCAATGATTGCGCCAACCCAACGCGATTGGGTCTTGCCTACCGGCAAGCCATTTCGCTATAAGAGGTTATGGGATGTTAACCACCCAGATTCGTGTCGATTTCGTTACTGTCAGTTGCCACACCATGTTGACGATCCGACAAATCACCGTCGATCAAGACTCCCGGCTAGGCATTAGGCTTTAGGCTTTAGGCTGTAGGCAGTGCCTACAGCCTAAAGCCTAAAGATTGCGGATTACGGATTGCAGAGCAAGCATTGCTGGTAGCTGTCAATCCAAAATCCAAAATCCTAAATCGCTACGGGGCGGCAAGTCTTTCGTAAACGTCCGGTGGGTGAACGACATGTAGGAGTTTCTAAGAAGGGACGGGGATTTCTTTGGCTAGGCATTAGGCTTTAGGCTGTAGGCACTGCCTAAAGCCTAAAGCCTAAAGCCTAAAGCCTAAAGCAGTACTCCTGCGCCGGATTTTTCACGACCTCTGAGCGTTCGCGATGATCTTGCGCAAATAGGCCACGTCGCGTTCGAGTATGGCTACGCGTTCTTCGCGCGTCTTGCATTTTCCCAGCGATTCGTCTTCGATGCAAAGGTCGCCCTTGTAGCCGACCTTGAGCAACATGCCAGCGACCTTTGCGAGGTCGATGTCCCCTTCATCCAGCGGGCATGAATACTTGCCGTATTCCCAGCCCGCCTCTCGTATGACCTCGCGTTGTTCGGCGGGATAATGGATGCTCTTCACGTGCGTATGCTTGGCGTGCGGCGCGAGGAGATTCAGAATCCCATAGACCTCGGAAAGAGGATAGCCGCGCCAGTAAAAGTTGCAAAGATCGAGCGTCGAACCGAGCCGGTCCGAGTCGGCTTGCTGGAACGTGTTGAGCAAAAACGCCAGGTTGTTGCCCTGGAAACCATGATTTTCGATGCCGAGCGTGACCTTCGACGTAGCGGTCTTCCGAAGCGCGCCGCCCAAGCCTTCCGCGAAAAGTTTGACTCGCGCCTCGAAATCGAGCTCGCGCTCTTTCGACATCGCCGAGTCGATCCGGACCGCCGATGCGCCGAGCATGTCCGCGATTTCGACCGCGCGCGCGATGTAGTCCGTATTCGCAGTCATATCGCCCGCGCTGAAATCGCACGCCGTCATGACGGCCCAAATCCGTACACCCAACGTGTCCGCGCGCCGCCGGTATTGCTTGACGGCATCGTCCGAGTCCAACTTCACACGCTCGCGCGCATCGAGCGCCTCGACGGTGAATTCACGGTCGAGGTTCAACTCGATCGCTTCCAAACCAAGATGGCGAAGCCCGTCCACGGTGGTCGGAAACTCATCGGGACCAACAAACGCGTCGCGAATGGATATAAACAGGCCTTTGGGAGCGGCCCATACGCAATTCGTGGGCGCAAAGGTTCCCATGACGGCCATCGACACAACTACGACAACGCAACCACGAATTCCGGTACACATGCGATGGTTCTCCCTTGCCCCATTGTTTACTTCGTTCAACCTAAATTCGGCAGTAGAATCTCTGGGGATTCGTCAAAAGTGTGGAC
>CAIYET010000180.1 GCA_903925285.1 Candidatus Hydrogenedentota bacterium
ATCCCAAAGGAACCTGTGACCGTGTACAACAGATCGCCTCTCCTTGGTTTCTTGTTTTGTTTCAGCCCGTAGAAGTATGCGTGCGGTACCATGAAGGTGTTGGAAAAGTCAATCTTGCGAATGTCTTTCACGATATTGCCAATGGTGATGAACGGAACGCCGGTCAGCGATTTCGGCGGTGGCAAATGGGAGCCGTCAGTAATGTCCGTTGCTAAGTCCGAGAGAGTCACTAACTTACATGTTTGCCAGACCTCTGCGAAGACGGCTTGCAGATGGCTTTCAAATAGGGAGCGGGCGTTTTGGATGTTCTTTTCGGCGTTCGCTTTGGCGGTAGCGATGCCCTCGAACGCTCTGTCAAGGATGGCGACGATCCGCTTCTGTTCGGCTACAGACGTTGGATATGAAATTTCGAGTGGATCAAGGTTCGTTCTCGTGATTTGCGGTTGAGCTGCACCAGTTATTGCTCTAGAAATGTCAATTCCGCCTCGGAAAACGTATTCCAGGAATCGCAGATCGATGGACTCGCTCTTGGGCCGGATCACCATTGCATTGCCAGTAATCCAAGACATCGGCTCAGAGACATTCACAGAGCCGCATGTCGCCCCGCGGCAGGTTATGAGCAGTTGAGGGTATTGGTGGTTGAACTTGTCATAGCGACCAATTATACCATTTGCGCCATACACAGGATACGCTCCATTTGCGCCCATCTCTTTTGTTGATATTGTCTTGGGCTGATACATTTCGCATGTATCTCTCAAAATGCTCGTTTTCCATCCCGCTTTCATAGCAGACCCTGGATGGTTTGCAGCACTTTCGCACTCTCGGTATCCAACGAGGCTATCTCGTCCATGATCTCCAGTGGGCTACGGTGTTTAATTTCCTCGCCGCCGTTCGGGTTCTTTACGGATAGGTCGAAGCTAGTCTGGTCGATGCTCGTTGCTTCTACGCTCCAACTCTTAGGGGAATCAGCGAAGGTCTTTTGCAGTTTGATGAACTCCTTGAGGTCGTCGTCGTTGAGTGGGTTGGTCTTGCCAAGGTTACGACCAGGATCTAGCTGGTAGAACCAGATCTTGCGTGTCGGCGAACCCTTCTCGAAGAAGAGCACCACCGTCTTCACACCCGCCCCCTGGAACGTGCCACCGGGGCAATCGAGCACAGTGTAGAGATTGCAGCTTTCCAATAGGAGCTTGCGTAGGCTCACCGAGGCGTTGTCTGTATTAGAGAGGAAGGTATTCTTTATAACCACACCCGCCCGGCCACCAGCCTTGAGCATCTTGATGAAATGCTGAAGGAACAGGAAAGCCGTCTCGCCAGTGCGGATGGGGAAGTTTTGTTGGACCTCTTTTCGCTCCTTACCTCCGAAGGGAGGATTGGCGAGGATCACGTCAAAGCGGTCCTTCTGTTGAATGTCAGAGAGGTTCTCTGTGAGCGTGTTCGTGTGCAGGATATTCGGCGTCTCTATGCCGTGCAGGATCATGTTCATGATAGCGATCACGTAGGCAAGCGACTTCTTTTCCTTACCGTAGAACGTCTGTTCCTGAAGTGTCTTGACGTCTTGGGTGGTGAGGTTCTCGTTGGCCTTCAGGTAATCGAACGCCTCGCATAAAAAGCCCGCCGAACCGCAGGCACCGTCGTAGATGCGCTCGCCGATGCGGGGCTTGACGACCTGCACGATGGCACGGATGAGCGGGCGCGGGCTGTAATACTCCCCGCCGTTGCGCCCGGCGTTGCCCATGCGCTTGATCTTTTCTTCGTAAAGGGCCGACAGCTCATGCTTCTCGTTCTGCGAGCG
>CAIYET010000181.1 GCA_903925285.1 Candidatus Hydrogenedentota bacterium
ACCCCCATTGACTACGGCGAGAAGGCAATCAAGGTTTGTGCCCTCCACGATAAGCGCGACGAGGAAGCCGCCGAATTCCGGACGGACATCCACATTACCAAAAAGCGGGTGACATACTCCCTGTGGGTGTCCTCAATCGGCCTCGCGCTCATAGGGTTTCGGCGGGGAAACTACGCGGCTTTAGCCGCTGTAGAGGAACCGCCGCCTCTCCTTTCTCGATAATAGGCATTGACAACCATAGTCACATAATGTATACTATTAATGTGAAGACAAGATACCGATTCCGCTTCTACCCTACCGACGCCCAAGCGGGTGAGCTCGCTCGCGTCTTTGGCTGCTGCCGCTACGTCTACAATTGGGCGCTCCGTTTGCGCTCCGATGCTTGGCGAACTGAGCAAAAACGCATCAGCTACTCCGACACCTCTACCATGCTTACCACCCTCAAACAGCAAGAAGCAACCACATGGCTTACCGAGGTCTCTTGCGTCCCTACCCAGCAAGCCCTTCGTCACCTTCAAACCGCCTTCCTCAACTTCTGGGCAAAGCGCGGTCGCTATCCGTCCTTCAAGAAGAAGCGCAATCGACAGTCCGCTGAGTACACCCGATCCGCTTTCAAGTGGGACTCGATCAACAAGAACCTCGTTCTTTCTGGCCTCGGCCGTCTCGATATTCGTTGGAGCAGGGAGTTCAAGAGTGCCCCCACGACGGTTACGATAATCAAGGAACCGTCCGGGAGGTACTATATCACCCTCTGCCTTGACGAAGTATTCGAGAAGTTGCCGAAGACCGAGAAGACGGTTGGTGTTGACTTGGGGGTGAACCGCCTCGCTACCCTGTCCAACGGGGAACGCATTGCCAATCCGCGCTACCTTGGGGGTAATCTCTCCAAGTTGGCTCGGTTGCAGCGCGTTCTCGCTCGACGCAAGAAGGGTAGTGGACGATGGCAGAGGCAGCGCGTGAAAATTGCTCGCCTGCATGAGCACGTTGGCAACTGCCGCCGGGACACTCTCAACAAATTCACTACCGATCTGGTGCGGCGGTTTGACGTGATCGGCATTGAGGATTTGAACGTGCGCGGCATGACGGCCAACCACTGCCTTGCGCGGGCAATCAATGATGTCGGCATGGGCATGTTCCGGGGCATGGTGGATTACAAGTGCGAACGCTACGGGAAGACGGTGAAGCTGGTTGACCGCTTCTTCCCGTCCAGCAAACTGTGTTCGGCTTGCGGCCACGTCGTCGAGTCGTTGCCACTGGACACTCGTGAGTGGGACTGCCCCAAGTGCGGTGCCCACCACGACCGAGACGAGAACGCAGCAAAGAATCTCAACATGGCGGAGGGACACTCCGTGACTGCGCGTGGAGGAGAGGTAAGACGACAGAGGGCTTCGGCCCCCCGTCGCACACTCCGACGAAGCGTGAACCAACTTGGTGCTGATTGTGCACTTGTGCATGATTAGTTTCCAGGAATCTGCGGGGCTTTAGCCCCAGCAGAGGATGTCAATCCGCCGCGATCACTGGCCCGTACTTAAAGCTGCGCTTCTGCCCGGAGCGGTGGTGCGGCATGGTCAAGCGACGGTCCTCATTGCGGTTTTGTGCGGTTCTGTGGCTGATGCCGCGGAAGTGCGGCTTTCCCGGCACGCCATAGCAGCCAGGGCAATTTTTTGGATCAGGATAGTTTGACCGGCAAGATGCGCAATAGCGAGCGGTTTTTACCGACGGCTTATATATATAGTCGTCGTCCAGGTACGTGATCGGGGTGACGGGTTGGATTGCAGTGGTCATATATGTTACTCCTTTTTTCCAAGGGTTATCCGGTCGATCAGCACCTGAATTGCCGCGCAATCGGCCTGCGCGTGGTGAAACGCGCCGACCGCCCGGTATTTGTCCTCATCCGGCATTGTGGCGCGGATCGCCCGTATCCATTCGGCGCGGTCAAGACACCATTTTTGCAGGATTATTAGATATTTGGCGGCGACTGTTG
>CAIYET010000182.1 GCA_903925285.1 Candidatus Hydrogenedentota bacterium
AGTGTCGCGGTGTACGTCCAGATAGAAAACTCCGTTCAGTTTGCCGTTGCTTCGGGTCGTTTGAAGACAGGCGACCAGCTTCCCTCGGTACGTGAGGCCTCGGAGAAGATGAACGTCAATCCCAACACCGTGGCGAAATCCTATCGTGACCTCGAGGTCATGGGCATCCTCTATACCCGTAGGGGAATGGGCGTCTTCATCAACAAGGGTGCCGATGTGAAGTGCAAAGAAGGCACTCGCCAGCGAATCGTTGGGCGGCTCCACGAAGTCGTTTCGGAAGCGAAGGCCGCTGGCATGACGCCGCAGGAAATCAAGGCCATTTCTGCCGCAAGCTGTGCCATTGATGCCGAGCCGTATGGCGAGGTACCGGCATCTTTGCTCGCCATGGCCAAGAGCAAGAAAAGCTGAAAAGCTGGTCGCGAACATCTCCAAGCATCGTGATAGGCAGCGAACTTCGATTCTGAGTGGGCTGGGCGTCCTACAATTGCCTACACGGAGCCGCTGGCCGGGCAAAGCCTTTGTTACTCATGGCTGGAGAGCGTGGCCTGTAGGCCGATTCTGTTGGCGGGCGCGTACCTTCCTCCGCCTCAGTCAACGAGATTGCAGTAGGCCAATGGGAAGTTGCCGAACAGGTGGACATCGCATGCCTCCGTTACGTATCGGCTCCGCCCAGCGGCCTGAATCAACTGGCTCTCTATGGCATGCAATTGGATTCCCTGCATGAACGTATCGGGAGGCGACATCAGCGTAAACTCCCATTCGTTGCGCGTGATCAGATTCTCGGCAAAGGCCCGGCAGTACGACTCGTCATATTTGCCCGTCAACAGGAAAGCAAAGAGTCTGTACACCTCTTCAGGCAGATGCGGCACACCGTATACCGCAATGCTCTTCCCCTTGAAACTGTCAAACCCTTCCAGGTTACCAAACCAAGCAAAGACCTCGATGTTCGTATCCAGCAAGTAATGACGCCCATTGCGTTCGGACACGTATTCCTTGTGTGTGATGATGCCGTCAAACTGCCACTGGTGCTGGTCCTTAATCACGCTTGTCTTAAACCGTTCGCGGCCAATCCGGTCGATGCAGTGTTTGGAATAGGAATGGCGTCTATGAAGGTGGATTCTCCCGGCCCTCTGTGTTCCACGGAGGTCGATAAACTCTAGCCTGTCTCCGAAGAGAGACCTGTAAATGGCCTCGTCCGCTGTCGCCGAGAATATTATGTACTTTGTATCTGGACGCAACTCCCGTTTCGCAACGGCGATGATTTGGCCGGACACGCTGCGCATGAAGGCGTCACACGAGGCAAGCCGGATAATCGGAGAGGCAAAAGCCGCGTGGTATTGCTGGATAAGCTCACTCCACTCCCCATAACTTACGCCTGCCCTGTTGATAGTAGGCTCTCGCGAGGACGCCTGATCAACCTGCCGCAAGAACGTTGTGATCTGGCGCGACGTATCATCCTCACGACATGAGAGCGTACTCAATAGAAATGACACATCCTGCTGGTTGACGGTGGAGAAATCGAACACTTTGGAGCTGAAGTCTTCGTCGATGATGAAGGTCTGGATATTGGGGTTTCTCAGGCTGAACGCCTTATCGTGCGTACCGAATATGAGCGGGGCCGTTTGAACCGCAATGATGGCTCTCAGATAATCACGACACGTGTCACCGGTAGGCCCTTTCAATGCTTCTGCTGCGCGCTGCAATACGGACATCGTTCCGTTGAGATCGATAGACTCCAGATGCGACAGCGTGCTCTCATACGGCTCTGGCAACCGGGGCCGTTTAGGCCATACAAAGACGCCGGTCATAGCCTTGTCGAATGCGCGTGACAGCGCCTCGTCTTTCAGTTGGTGGGTTGGAAATCCAACATAAGTATTACGCAAGGGCAGGCTCAGGAATGCTTCTGTCTTGCCCACGCCCGTGTCGCAGGCGATGACATATACTTTGGTATCGCTTCGGCTGTAGACATCCTGTACGGTCGCCTGTAGGACGTCCCTGACCTCTTCAATGTTCCGCAAAGGTCGTGGCTCCGCTATCCGGCGTATTGCGTGTCGTTTGATATGAATCTGATGAATTGGGCACACGCCACGGCGCTCACATGCATCGAAATATGGGCAATCCATTTTCTCGCACTTCATCGGGTGGTATTTCTCGTTTTCGACGTAACGGAGTTCGAGTTCGGCTTTCTTCTCGGTCATCACGCCATAGTCGTTCCGCGCCGCCAATCCCTCTTTGAACCATTTCCAACC
>CAIYET010000183.1 GCA_903925285.1 Candidatus Hydrogenedentota bacterium
AAGCCGAGTTGATAGCGGGGCTTAAGTCTTCAGCCAGATTTCTATTGCTCTGATACATCCCTCCGCACCTTACATAACGTGAAGACACCTACGTATACTGTGGCCGTCGCATCTTCCTTTCGTGACCCCGCCGCCTTGTCGGGGCGCCCATTCGTGAGATGCTGGCGTGCATCGTACAGCTAGCGATAAACTTCCCGGCGATGTCCCATGTCCACCACAAGAACGCGCAGGACGCGAGCATGGATCTCGTATAGGATCCAGTAATTCCGTATTAGGTGTCCACTGCACCAGATATCTTCTCGGCACCGCGAATACGCGGCTCTCATGACAAGTCGTCAAACGCCGGTGCAAGACGTGCCTGTATCTCCAGAGGGGCAACTTACGAAATGAGCACCCAGCGTGCGCGTTGAACGTAACCTTATAGAGTTGCTTATAGCCCACACTCGGCCTTGAGGACTTCCCAGTCGGTGTCTTCGCCCACTTCCGACTTGGTTGCCGAAATGCGAGTCATCGCGCAAGTCCTTCCTTCGTGCCCGTAATATACATGAAGTACACTTGTGGACGGCAGTTTTCGCAAGGCTTGGATTGGAGAACAAAACAGGCCCACGACATGCGTCGCGGGCCTGAAATGATTGATATGGCGGGAGCGACGGGATTCGAACCCGCGACCTCTGCCGTGACAGGGCAGCGTTCTAAGCCAGCTGAACTACGCCCCCGCATGGCTGCGTATCAGCGAAAAGGGATCGTAGCACGCGAACGCGAGAAAGATCAAGTTTCTAAGGAAGGGCGGGTTTTGTAAAATAGTTGCGTTTTGGTGATTTTCTGGTATATATTTCTAAATATGCCATACAGAGATGAGCGATAGCCGTGGACGCAGCAACACGGGATATCCAACTCTAACAGAACGCTCTTCTTGACCCAATGCGCGCACTGCGGGCGATGCGGCGCGGTACGCTGAGCCGTGCTACTTTAGGCTTTGGGCTTTAGGCTGTAGGCACTGCCTACAGCCTAAAGCCTAAAGCCTAAAGCCTATGTGCGAGGAGTATGTGAGGTTGGGTGAAGCGCTGGTCACGAGAGCACCATGATCGTCTCGTTGCTGCGAGAGGTGAATGGGGCGCCTTCGAAATCGCCGTACAGTTCCCTGACGGCAAACCCGCATTCGCGAACCAACGTCTGCATCTGTTCCGAGGTGAAATAGGCGCGCGTCATCGACAACTCCGTTTTGTGCATGACGCGTCCCCTCTGGTCGCGTTCCTCGATCGCGTGTTGTTCGAACAACCATTGCCGGGTTTCGTCGACGACGGTTCGGTGACGGTGCACAACGGTCACGCGTGCGTCGTCAACCTTGTAGCGCCCGACGAGGTGCAGTTTGCCATCCAACGCACGGCGTGCCATGCGCGCGACGCGACTCGGATGCGCGGCCCACGTGTTCAGCGCGAACACGCCGTCGGGGGCGAGGCGCCGCCGCACCGCGTTCAGGCAGTCGCGCTGCTCGCCGGGCGTCAGCAGGTGCATGAACGTGCGATACGGCATCGCGATGAACGGGAACGTCTCGCCGAGTTCGAGCGCGGTCATGTCGGCCTCGATCAAGCGCAGGCTTCCGGCAAACGGCGCGGCGAGCGACGCCTTTTCGCGGCACAACGCCAGCATCGCGCGCGAGTTGTCGACGCCGGTCACGTCGACGCCCTCGAGCGCCATCGGAATGGCGATGCGCCCCGTGCCGACGCCGAGTTCGAGCGCCTTCTTGCCATGCCGCAATGCGAGGCCAACATAGAATGCCAAGTCGCCCGGCAATCCTTCGTGGATGACATCGTAATACAACGCCCAATCGTCGTAGGCCGTAGGCTGAGCATTGTTCGCTATAGATCCCGAATCTGAAATCCTAGAACTCAAATTGCACCTCGCGCCAGTAGCGCGCGTTGTCATAATCGAACAGGTTCCGGAACGGCTCGAAAACATAGACCTTCGCGCGTTAGGTCTTGATACCCGCGCGTAACGTGATGCGGCAGAGCTTTGCCCCGGAAATCCTTCAGGCGCCCATACCATGCGTACGTCATGAAACAATTCGAACCAATCGACAACACAACCGCCGACATCTTGCCCATGTAATTTACCTCTCTACGGGGGAATCCTTCGGAGAACGGGATATTATCCGATACGCCCTAACAGCGGCAAACCAGTACCGGGTTGCGCCCAGCGTTTCCTGTGCTATAATGCCGGAATTGGACGCTTTGACGGCTTGCCCCGGATTTGGCGGAAACCCATGACGCGTATCTTCGCGTGATCGGGGCGCAATGAGCCACTTCCATATCCGTCGCTTCGGCCCGTGTTTTTTCTATTGAGCGAGATTGGATATCTTCTGCTATGCTGAAACTCTGCCCGTGGTTTGGGCGTTATATACGCGGAGGTAGTTATGATGAAAATGGCGTTTCGGTTTCTGGCGATACTGCTGCTTGTAACGTGCGTCGCGTTCGGTTCGGTGACGGAGCGGCTGAACTTGAATCAAGGCGGCCCGATTGACGGCGTGTCGGGCGTGACGTTCGACGGGCAGGCGTTTACTGTGCCGGGCCACGACCCGGTGACGCGCAACGACGTGTCGTCCGTCGAGTTTCTTCAGGAGGGCCAGTCCGAAAAGGTGGCGGCGATGGCGGCGGGCGAAGGGTTGTCGCCGGAGGCGCGCGCGGGGTTTGAGGGCGCCAAACGGATGATCAGTGCCTTTCCGGGCATCTCGGGCGTAATCCTCGTGGACGATGGCGCGTTCATCTACCACAAGGACGGCACGAACATGTACCGGTACCATTTCGCGGGCCTTGTTTTGAAAGAAGAACAGAAGGCGTGGGCGCAGGTCGGCGCGGGTTTCGAGGAAGGCCGCAGCCGCGTGCGAATCCTGTATGGCCGCGCGTTCGCGCCGGATGGCTCGATGACGGCCCTCACGCCGGCCATGCTCAAAGTCAGCAGTCCGTCCGAAGACATGATGTTCTTCAACCCGAACCGCAAGCTCCTTTCGGGCGTGATCCCGGGCGTCGAAGTCGGGTGCATCGTCGAGTACAGTTATGAATACGAGGAATACAGCCCCGAAGATCCGCGTTTGTTCAATCCGGGATTTTTCTTCCAGGGTACGGACCCGATGATTCTGTCGCGCGTGACGGTCGAGATGCCCAAAGGCGTCGCGCTGAATCACGTGACGCGGCGTTTCCCGGATCCGAAGAAAGCCGAACCGGTTGTCGAAGACAAGGGCGACGTGCAGGTCTACACGTGGCAACTCGAAAATATGGCGCCCATCGTCGCCGAGCCGATGATGCCGCCGGAACCGGATGTGGTCCCGATGCTTGAATGCTCGCTGTTCAAAGACCAGCAAGAGGTTTTCGACCTTCTGCGGCGCTTGCAGGAACCTCGGATGCAGCGCACGCCGGAACTCGATGCGAAGGTCCAGGCGATCGTGCAGGGGGCCGCTTCGGACGAGGAGAAACTGGCGCGCATCTATCATTGGGTCGAAGAGAACACGCGCTACATTTCGATCAAGGGCAGTCTCGGCGCGGGGTTCTCGGGACATACCGCGCAGGAAACCTTTGGGAATCGTTACGGCGATTGTACGGACAAGTCGATCCTCTTTTGCACCATGCTCAAAAGCGTCGGCATCGACGCCTATCCGATTATCCTCCTGACCAATGACGCTGGCACGTCGATCACGGAGATCCCGACGCTGAGCGGCAATCATTGTATCAGCGAGGTGTGTTTCCAAGGCCGCAACTTCTACCTCGATACGACGGCTCAGACGTACCGCTATCCGTTTTTCCGCGCGGACGATCACGGCGTCACGGCGTTGAACGCGATCCGTGGCGACCTCAAGACGATCCCCGTGCCGCCGCCGGAAGACAATCGCCGGATCTCGCGTCTCGACGTTGCGCTGGCGGCCAATGGCGATGCCAGCGTCAAGTCGCGCAACGAATACAACGGCACGGTCGAAGCAGGCGTCCGCGCGTTTTGGAAACGCGCCCGCGAAGACGAACGCAAGCCGATGATGATGGAGTACGTCAACTCGATCAGTCCCGGCGCGGTGTTGCACGACTTCACGCTGTCGCCGCTCGAAGATCTGAGCAAACCCCTTGCTATGACGCTCGACTACGCGTTGCCCGGCCATGCGATCCGCGTAAAGGATCTCATGTACCTGCGCATGCCGACGCTCGAACGGGATTTCCCCGAAGCGGCGCTCGATACGCGGCGGTATCCGATCCAATACATGACGACCGAGGAGCGCGCGCTCGATATCGACCTCGAGATGCCCCCGGGGTTTCACGTGAAGTGGACGCCGGCGCCGCTCGATATTTCCAGTCCGTACCTCGATTACCACGCGAAGTACGAGGAGAAGGACGGCCACGTTCTCCTGCATGAGTCGTTCCGCCGGACCGAACGCGTCGTGCCGTCCGCCGATTATTCCGCGTATCGCGACGCGTTGCGAAACATCGCCGCGTTCGGCAAACAGGAAGTTTTTCTGACGGAGAAGGATTGAATCCATGAACAGTTCGATTTTGCACGATACCATGCATTCGATTCGTTGGCTGACGTTGTGCCTTTGCGGCGTCGCGGCCCTGTCTTCGGCGGATACGCTGTATTTGCGTGCCGGTGAACAGGCGGAAGGCCGGCTGAAGTCCATGGACGCCGGTGCGGTCGTTTTCGAGGGACGCGACGGCGCGAAGTCCGTCAAGCCGGAAGATGTCACGCGCATTCAACTCCAGCGGGTGCGAACGTTCGACGACATCGATACCGCCGACAAGATTACGGACCCCGACCTGCGCGCGTGCATCGCCGTACAGCCGTCCGATAAGGATTATCCCGCAGACGGCGACGTCACGCTTTTGCAGCGGCGCACGTTCGACCTGACGACGCCGGGCGTGATCAAGGAGATGACGCGGACGATCACGAAGATCTTGCGCCAGCGCGGCGAGAACGCCGCCAGCACGAACGCCTGGTATTTCGACGACACGGATGCGCCGGAAATTGATTTCGCGCTGACGGTCACGCCGGACGGGCGCGTCCTGCATCTCAGCGACGCGGCGCTTAAGAGCGAATCGGTCTATTCGAGGCTGCCCGATTACCGCCGTCTATCGCGTCTCCGTTTCGCGTGCAAAGAGCCGAATCCCGGAAGCATTCTCGATGTGCAGTTCACGGTTCTGCGCAAGCGCGACACGCTCCTCGAACCGTTTTACGCCGAGGAAACGTTCCGCTACGACTCGCCGGTCTTGCGTAAAGAAATCGTCGTCGTGACCGCGCCGGGCCAGTCGTTCTGTTACGGGCTGAATGCCGCGTGCAACGGCAATATCAATTATGCGGATCAGAAGGACGGCAGCCTTGTGCGCCACGTGTGGACACTCAAGCAACCCATGCCGGGCATCGTCCAAGAGCCGCTCATGCCGCCGAGGAACACGTTCGTGCCGGTCCTGACGCTCGGCGTCGAAGCGTCGTGGGACGACGTTGCGCGCGCCTATCGAAAGGTGCTCGACGAATTGCCGCCGCTGTCCGATCCGCTTCGCGCGAAGGCCGTCGAGTTGGCGAAGAAAGGCGGGGCCGGGGCCGTCTACAATTTCATCGCGAAGACCATTCGCACCGCGCCCGTCGCGCAGCACGAGTATCGCTTCCAGCCCTATCCGCCCGACAAGAGCGCCGCGCGTGGTCTCGCGAACGAATTGGACAAGAATATTCTGTACTACGCGATGCTCGAGGCTGCCGGTATCGACTGCGCGTTTGCACTCGTGCGCGACCGCGGGCAGGGTCCCCTGGCCGAAGGCATTGCGTCGCTCAGGGCATTCCACCGGTCGGCCGTGTATCTCGCCAAGAACAAGATATTCTCGACGACGGTCAGCGACCGGTTGTCGTTCGACGCCTTTCCCTGCGACCTCCAGGGCGCGAAAGCGCTCGTGTTGTTCGACAAGGGCGCGAAGACCATGGACACGCCCGTTGCGAAGCCGGTATCCGAATCCGACGCGACGCGTTTCGATGCGCGCCTGCGCGAGGACGGCGAGTTGGACCTGACCGTTACGTATACGGCCACGGGCAACGCGCAGGCAACCATGCGCACGTTTAAGGATCTCGACGAGGAACAACTGCGCCACCAACTCGAAGAAGTCGCCGGACGCCTTCATCCCGCGGCGCTCCTCAAGAATTTCAAGACGAGCGACCTCGCGGATCTCGATGTGCCGCCCTCGATCACGATCGCGTGTACGATTCCCGGATACGCCACGAAGGCCGGCAACGACCTCATGCTGTTCAATCTACCCGCCGTGGATTACAGCGCGGGCGATGTGGGGCGTCCCACGCGCGAACATGCGCTGTTTTGGTCCCACACGGCCCGTGCGCGCGTGACTGGCGTCATCGAATTGCCGAAAGGGTTCGCGGTATACGGACGTCCGGACAACGTGCGCGTCAAAAGCGGCGCGGTGGCGTACAACGCCAAGTTTCGCGTCCACAAAGGCGCGCTCGAATTCGAAGACGCGTTCGACATCAAAACGCTTATGGCGCCCGCTATCGCCTACCCCGACTACAAGCGCGCACAGGAAACTCGCGCCGGCTTCGCGCGCCAGCGCATTATCCTGAAGAAGGAAATAAAATAGGCTCATCCGGATTTAGCGTACTTGATAAGAGAGCTTCCACTCTTTGGGAAAGTTGTCGCCTCAACTGAATTTCCCCGAAGGGGAGGAACATGAATAGCCGTGGGTGACAACCCACGGGCACAAATACTTAACCACCGACCCTGGAAGGGTCGTACAAGAAGCAC
>CAIYET010000184.1 GCA_903925285.1 Candidatus Hydrogenedentota bacterium
ATCACGCTCGCAACATCAAACTTCTCGACATCAACTGAAGAATATGTATGCTTCTTGCCCATCGGGGGTGACCTCCTTCTAGTCGTGCCTTCGGGCAATTCCGAGGCACCCCCGACATTCTCACTTCGTGGCTTCGACGGGTGAGTAGTCTTCATACTTGGCAGTCTGCTACAGCTGACTCGTGCAAGGGGCGCAGTGTGTGCTCGAGCTACGCAGGTAGGCGTATGGCGGCTACGGCTATGCATCTCGTGGACAACGTGTTGCCGGACAGTCCTGTGCGGCAATGGGTGCTGAGCGTTCCGTTTTCGCTTCGACGACTGCTCGCTGCGGACGCAAGGCTGCTGGGTGGTGGCTGCGGCTTCTAGCCGCTGCATGTGCAGAAAGCGGCAAGATGCCGCTTCCACGTTGGGAGAATTCACGGCAGCCTGAACGCGCATTGCCACGTGCATACGATCGCAATCGACGGCGTGTATGAGGTCGAGTCTGGCGAACCTCGTTTCCACTTCTTGCCACCGCCCGCGCACGCAGACATCGAGCGTGTTGCGGCGTTGGTCCGGACGCGCGTGACCAAAATGTTGCGGCGGCGCGGGCTGCTCGGCGAAGTGTCGCATGATTCGAACGAAGCGCCGTTGGTTGATAGCGCGCTGGATGCATGCAGAGGCGTAGGACAATCGCGCGGACGCTTCGAGCGGATTGACGCTGAAGGCCGGTCGCAGCAGGAGCTGTTTCCCGATTGCGATGCGCGCTTCGTGCGCCGGACCAAGAGCCCGTGGGCGGCGGAGGTGGATGGCTTTTCGGTAGAAGCGGGCGTGGCATTCGGCGCGCTTGACCGCAAGGGACGGGAAAAACTTGCTCGATATTGCCTGCGTCCAGCAGTTGCCAGCGAGCGTCTTTCGGTGCTTCGCGACGGCTCGGTTGCGTATCAGTGCAAATATCCGAACAGGGGGAAGACGCACAGGGTAATGCCTCCGCTTGAATTTATGGCGCGCCTGGCTTCCATCGTCCCGCCGCCCAGGTTCCCGCTGTGGAGATACCATGGAGTGCTCGCTCCGGGTTCGAAGTGGCGTGCGCAGATCGTTCCGGATCGCGAGCGCGAGCCGGAGTGTTGTGTTGTTTCGAAACCCCCGAAATCCAACCCAGTTTCGCGAACGAACAAGGGCGATCCGTCGCTCATCGCGCCGCCATCATCCGCGAGTGATCGCTCTTCGTGGCGGCCGTCGACGTCGCATGTTCCTTGGGCTGAGGTGCTGAAGAGAAGCTTCGAACTCGATGTGACTTCTTGCGCAAAATGCGGAGGAATTCTCGAGCCGCTGGCGATCATTACCAGACAAGAAATTGTCGATCGCATTCTTTCGCATCTTCGGTTGCCGCTCAGACCAGAGCCACTCGGATGCGGCGAGACCATTGCCTGCGACGTGACCGGCGAACCGATGCCTGACTGGGCGATCGGTGTCGATCCCGAACCTCCAGCGGACGCCCGCGCGCCTCCGGACAATTGGGATGGCGTTGACGCTCCAGCGTCCGATGACTGACGGCGCGCAGGAGCGAGACTGGCGATCGCGCGTTTGCGGGGGACGCCGCGCCGGGGTGTGCGCTGTGATCGCCGTTTGGGGCTGAAAACGCTTGACGAATGGGGTGATCGGGCGCACAAAACACAACGTGCGGATTCGTGATGAGCTAGCCCAAAATGCACATACGCTTGCGTTGCCTACGCGCCCCCGCGTTGCTCCGGCGTCGCATCTCTTCGCTCTCGTCGATACGGTGGCTCGTGCAAGGCGAGTTGCAGAGCAT
>CAIYET010000185.1 GCA_903925285.1 Candidatus Hydrogenedentota bacterium
ACCTTGCCCGCCAGTTGTCCAAGATCCGCGCCCGCAAGCAACGGCACGCGCTTGCCCACGCGGCGCACCACGTAGGCTACGGCGACGATCAACGCCAACACGAGGCATAAGGAAGCGACGGTGCGCAACGTCTGGCGTCCCATCGACGGTTCTTTGGCGGTATCCGTTCGAGGCGCTTGCGGCTGGCCTGCCGCCGTATCCATCTGCGCTTGGACCTGCCGGATTTTCTCCGCCGCGTCGTCGTCCGCCACGTACTTGGGAATGTCCAACGTCGGCGCTTCGGTCTTGTCGAAGGTCTGTTCGGACGGTTGCTGCGCCGCCGCGATCGCGGCAAACGCCACCAGTCCGGCAACGAGCCACACCTTACGCGTCATACTCCCCTTCCTTCTCTTCGACGGGCGAGGCGCCGAATATTTCCGCCACACGTACGTGAAGCGCGTCGGCGATTACAACGACCTCCCCTTTCGCAAGCGGGATGCCGTTGATGTAGATATCCGTCATCTCGCCTGCCGGCTTGTTAAGCTGGATCACCGACCCCTGCTTCAGTTCGAGGACGTCCCGAACGGTAATGGCGGTCTCCCCGAGATCCACCGTCAGCGTCAAGCGCACCTTCTTCAGATCGTCGACGACAAGGTGTTCCTCGGACGCCTCGTCCAACGAAAGCACTTCCTCGAACTCATGCGCGTGAGGTTCGGGATGGTGGAAACGGTTCATAGCACGTATACCGTAAACTTGGTATGAAGCACCTGGATGACCTTAATCTCGGGATTCGGTTTTGCAAGAAACCGGCGCAACAGCGAATTGGCTTCTTCCATGGCCTGTTCGCGAATGCTCTTCTGCACGGCGGGATCGTCCAACTCCTCGCGCGTGCGTCCCCGGTGTACATCGACCAGCATCGCTACGAACCATTGCTTGTTCTTCTCGACCAGCACTTTGGTTTCTTCGTTCTCACACACCATCGACACCGAGTATATCAATACGGAGGTGGGTGCGTTCGGATCGCTGTTGGCAACGGCGGTCTGCGCTTCGGGGAAATCGAAGGTCATGGCCGTCGCGGGGATGGCATCGGATGGTTTCTCTTCCACCTTGGGTTTTTCCTTGTCCCCGGCCAGACGCGGCGCCAGTAAGAATTTGTACGCGCCCATACCCGCACCCGCAGACACCAGTGCGATTACCACGGTAATGATGATCCCGACCATGCCGCCGCCGGACTTCTTGACCGGAGCTTCTTTTTCATCCGCGCCGCCGGACTTCTTGGCCGGAGCGCCTTTTTCATCTGCCATACTCGCCCACCTCGCTTTTCCTATGGCGCGGGCCGCGCCGCCGTTTCTACATCCTTCGCACGCTCTTGCGCGCCCATTGTACTACGCTTGCCCGCGCCGCTTACAACGATGTCGATCCGCCGGTTCGCTTCGCGTCCTTCCTGCGACGTGTTGGCCGCGCGAGGCTGGCCCGATCCGCACGCCGAGACCTCGAAACGCTCGATCGACAATTTTCCCACGGCCTCGAGCCGCCGCGCCACACTGTCGGCGCGCGCAAAGCTCAAATCGGATGCGTCTCGGTACGCCGACCCGCTTGGCAACGCTTGGTCGTCCGTGTGGCCCTTCACCGTCATCCGGCACACCGGACACGCATCGAGCGCCTCGGCAACGGCTTGCAGCACATCGTTTGCATCCTCGCGAAGCGTCGCGGTGGACCCGTCGAACAAGAACGACGACGACAGCGTGAATACCACGTCGCCCGCGGCATCCAACGCCACGCGCATTGCTTGCGTCTTGCCCAGCACTTGCACCTTGCGCTGCACTTCGCGCGCTACCTTGCCCACATCCCCACCAGCCGCCAATTCGGTGGCAGGCGTAACGCCGAGCACTTTCTGAAACGATTCGAGAGCATCGTGCAGTTTCTTTTCGTTGACGGTGGAATACGCCGCAAGGAGTATGAAAAAGGCCAGCAAGAGACTCATCATATCGCCATAGGTCACCATCCATCCCGGCGCGCCGGGCTGAACGGGGTTCAAGAGACGACGCCTAGTCACGCGGCAGATTCCTCTCTGTGCGGACCCGCCGACGGACGGCCGGCGCGACGAACGATTTGAGCTTCTGCTCGACCAGACGCGGATTGTCGCCCGAATGAATCGAAAGAATCCCCTCGATCATGATCTCCTTGTCCAGCACCTCGTTCGCCGTCCGCACGCGCAGCTTCCCGGCCGCAGGCAGGAACAGCAGATTGGCCAGCAGCGCGCCGTACAAGGTTGTAAGGATCGCCACAGCCATGCCGTAACCGATTCGCGACGGGTCGTTCATCACAGCGAGCATCTGGACAAGTCCGATCAGCGTGCCGATCATCCCGAACGCCGGCGCGTAGATCCCCATCGCCGCCAGGATGGACTGGCCTAACGCATGCCGGTCCTCCATGTAAGTGATCTCGATGCCCAACATGTCCTTGATCAGTTCCGCCGGCATCCCATCGATGGCCATCTGCATCCCACGCTCGAAGAACGGGTCCATCGACAAGTCCGTCTGACCCTCGAGCGCCAGCACGCCGTCGCGACGCGCCACCCCTGCATACGACACCAGCTTCTCGATCAACTCCTCCGGCGTGATAACGCGTTCGACAAACGCCTTCTTGACCGTCGCGAACACCGCAAGGACATCGCGCAAGGGAAAGTTCAGCAGCGTCGCGGCAAACGTGCCCCCTATCACCAAGAGCAACGACGGGATACTCCAGAACACGCCTGGATTGCCGCCCAGCAGCACGGTAAACAACACAAGGCCTATCCCGGAAACCAATCCAATAATCGTGGCAGCATCCATCGGTTTCGCTCCACCCTCCTTCTGCTTGACGATTCTACCACCGCCGTCGCAAGCGCTTCCATTTCTGGACAGCGCAAACGCAGCTAGATTCTGAATGGTCATAAATAGTGACGAGACTTGACGAATTCAATTAGTGACACAGTTGTCACAAGTCTCTGCACAACAATAACTGCGCGTTTCGGGAACGGCAGGGGGAATTCTACTTGAGCACAGAAGCCCCCATGATGCCGAAAATGACATCATTGGCGACAGGTTCCATTCGAACCGTCTGCAGTTTCGCGCCGTGCTTCATCTCGATGGCCACGAGGTGAGCTTCCGTATCCACGGGCACTGGCTTAGTCAGGTCCTTCACCTCGCGCGAGCCCATGGGGCCGGAGCGTCCGCCGATGTTCTCAAAGCCGTTGGCGGCTGTGTCGTGGAAACGGTATTGGTTCCAGCAGTCGCCAATATCGAACGGGTTCACCATTTCGACCTTCTGTTCGGAACCGTCGGCGTAGCGCAACGCGATCCGGAGGTTAACGACGTGGCTCTGCACGGCGAAGGTTGTGCCGCTGACCATGAGGTAAAGCGTCTTGCCCGTCGCCCCGACCGGAAATTCGAGGCTGACGGGAAACGCACCGGCGAGTGTGACCACCGCGATGTCGGGGCCTGTCTTCGCCGACTTAAAGGGGATCCCATCAGTGGTCCAACCGATGCCGTCCGGGTCGATCTTCTTCCGCCACGCCTCGTCGCTAGGCTCTGGGTTTACGAAGGGCGCGACGAGGTGGTCCTTGTAGTGCCCTGTGCTCACCGCAGTGGAGGGCGCGGGCGGCAAGAGCGTCGCCTCCCACACGCGCTGCATTACGTCGGGTACGGACGCGTTGTAGGAACTTCTTAAGTCGACAAGTAACCAAGGCTTCAGGTCGTGGTCGGGCACTGTCGGCGCCGTCCACACCTTGCGCACGGGATGAGGCGTCTCCGAAACTATGCGCAGGCGCACTGGCGCGTAATATGGACATTCGGTTCCGGCTGCGGCGAACAAAAGCGCAGATCCCGGCCCGCCAGTCACCTCGCCTTCCAGGTTGCCGTCCTTGATGCGTCCGTTAGTCAGGAGGCCCTGAGGATCGATCGGAACCCCGTCACGCACCTGCGGCAGGTTCATGCGAAGCGAGTCGCCTTGCTTGAGTTCGACCACTTCCGACGCCTTGAATTCAGTAGGCGTGTAAGTGACTTCGATCGTTCCTTTCAAAGCGGACGGCGTCTTGAGAATGATCCAACTCAGCCCCACGCCAGGCTCGATTTTGAACTCGGTCGGCTTACCGTCCGTCCGGGCCTCGGAAATAAGCGACGCGGTGATCGGCAATCGCAGACGAACGGCCGTTTCCATCGGGGCGTTCCAGTCGATGGTCGCTCTGCCTTCGCCACACTTCCAGCGGTAGGAAAACTGAGGCGTAGCGATGGAAGCGTCCCGCCAGTCCTTCGGGAACTGCGGCGAGAGATCAACCACCCCGTCGGGTCGTTTGGGAACTATACCGAACAGTCCCTCAACAAGAGTTCGCCCCCACATGCTGATGGCGTCGGCGAAGTCGTCGTTGGCGCGACCGCGACCGTCGATGTAGGCGTGACACTCAAGAGCGCCCGGGGTGACGCCGTTGAAGATGCCAGCGAAGCAGCCACGCTGAATTGCGTAAGCGTCGTCGGCGCGGCCCACGAGGTAGTGAGTCAGCGCGAAATTAAGGTTTTCCGCGTAGACCAGGTCATAGGTACTGTGCGTATAGGAACGGCCGATGTTGGGGAACCAGTTCGAACTCCAGTAGAGCTTCCCGCCGTCCGGCGTGCTCTCGGCGCGAAGATGAGTGTCCGCCCAATCGAGCATCTGATAGATCTGTAGCGCGTCTGCGGCGCCGAATTCGGACGAATGGTAGAGCGTCGGCAATTCAGGTTCTGGGTGCAGCAGTTTGTTGCCGCGCGTGTCGAGGCTCTCGGCGTACACTCCCGCGCGCGATATCCACAGCTTCTGTTGCATCGCCTCGCGAATCTTTTCCGCCTGTTCCCTGAAAGGCGCGGGGGCGACGCCTAAACGGGCGGCGAGGTCGGCCATGAAGCGGTTGGCGTTGAGCATGTAAGCGGAGGCCTGCGTACACTGGCCGCGGATGTACCAGTGTTGATCGCTGATCCAGGTGTTGAGCGCGTTTTCATAGAGCGGCTCCCCGGTAGGACGCAGGCGGCGGTCTTCCCATTGCAGGATACCTTCGAGCACAGGGAAGATCTCGCGCATGAGGTCGAGGTCGTTTGTATAGTCGAAGTATTGCCGGACCTGATCGAGGAAGACTTCGTTCATGTTGTAGTAGACACCGGGGTCGAATTCGAGCATGCTGCCGAGCGCACCCTCGTCTAGGCCCTTGGCCACGCGATCCAGCATCACCATGTTCTGTATGGACTTCTTAACGCGGTCGGACCAACCATAACACTCGGAGCCGTACCAGCCGCGCCAGCCGAGGTAGGCAGAGCGCCATGACCATGCGCCGTGCAGGATGGCCGTGTCGCCCCAAGTGCCTTCGGTGGCAAAGGCCATCATGGGCACAGCGGCATCGAGATACGGATCCGGCGTGTGCGTGACGATGCGTCCCGCGATGCCGTCGCAGCGCCTGCATGCAGCCTTCCACGCCGCCTTGGGGCGCCCTAGCGTGTCCATGATGTTCCCGCCCATTCCGACGGCGATAAAGCCGTGCGTGTCGAGGAGCGACAGCGGGACTTGTTCCACCACGACGCAGCCGGTCTTCGCGGCGGAGCCGTGGCCGAACCATTGTGTCGCCTTGACGAGATCCGCGGGTGAGGTAGCGAAGGCATTCGGATCGCCAAACCCGCGACGGGCTGGCCAGGAACTGCCTCCGTGGATCGCGGCCTGCCAACCCGGCAGTTTCTTCGGCGCGGCAAAGCCCTCGTTCATGATGATGTCGGTATCGTCGAAGCGGCGGACGAGGGTGAAGCGATCATCTTTCCAGGAGTAGTTGTCCTTCGCGCACTGCTTTGGAGCGAAGTTAAACTCGGGGGCGTTCATGGCCCAGTTGGTGAAGTAGGCTGAAGCGCCACCGTAGGCCCACACTAGAGATGAGCCGCGTTCGGCGCCTTTCACATCGATCTTGACGAGAAGCCCGGCGGAATTCGCCAGAGGAATTGCCTCGAGCGTGGCCGTCACACCGGGGAAAGCGGGGTCCTCGAGCACGTAATCCATGCGGCCATTCACATACGAGACGTCGACCTCGGCCCATTGATGAAACCATTTACCCGTATTGCCGTTGGCGGAAACGAGGCCAAGATAGAGATGGCCCAGGAGACCGCCGGCGCTGTGGAAGTCGAAGAGAAAACGCGGTCCGACGTAGGCAACGACCAGCGGGCGGAAGCTGCTCCGCTCGATCTTGGCGAGTTGAGCCGGGGTGAAGATCATGGAGCGTTCGGCAGGCGGAAACAACGGACGGCGGTGCAGGCGCGGATCGGCGCTGTATGCGTCGTTGGCAGAGATTACGCCGATGTGTTCGCCGGGCTTGAGGCGCTTCGCGTTGGGATCTCCGCTAATCTGCAGATGCCAGCCGCCTGGAATCGGTTCGTAGCAATCGACGACTGCCGTTGCCTTCTCCCCAGCATACGCGTCTTGAACAAGGAACAGTACCATACAAAGACACGCATGCAGTACATTAGACATAGCTTTGAAAACTCCTTGTCCTCGTCTGATGAGTTCGATCATATTTATTCCGATGACGCGTCCAACAACAGCATTTGATGAATGGGAAAGCGTAACAAATGCCGACGCGGCCTGGCGAATTCAATAGACGGCAAACTTGCTGTAAGTCCTTGTTCATCAATAAGGACGAATTTGTGTCAACCACAGGTGGGAAAACCCCAGAGCCTCTTGCAAAACCCATAGGCTATAGGCTTTAGGCTTTAGGCTGTAGGCTGTAGGCTGTAGGCACTACCTACAGCCTAAAGCCTAAAGCCTAAACAGCCGAGGTTCTGCAAGAGGCTCCCCAGTATGACGGCGCGCGCGTGTCTATTCATGGCAACAGAATACGCGAACGAGAACGAAAAGCAAACACAGCGGTGATATTCACTACTTTCCCATTTGCCGCGTGTGGAAAATACTTGACCTCTTGCCAAACGCGTCCTATAGTCCATCGGACGGGAAGAAGGCAAATGTAGTCTGCAATGGGCCGTTACCTCTGGAGAAGGAAATGAGGAAGATTATGATGCGTACGATATTCGCCACACTTGTGGCAGGTCTATTGATGATGAGCAGCGCCATGGCGGACCCCTTGCTGGCGAGCGTGTTCGGCGACTCCATGGTGTTGCAGCGGGATAAACCCATTCCCGTTTGGGGCAAGGCGGAACCTAATGAGTCCATTGTGGTCTCGTTGGGAGGCAAGACTGCGAAGACGAACGCGGATGCCCAGGGCGCATGGATGCTGAAACTGCCGCGCATGAAGGCCGGCGGGCCGCATGAATTGGTCGTCACGGGCGCGGGCAAACCATTGGCTTTGAAAGACGTGCTCATCGGCGATGTGTGGGTCTGTTCAGGCCAGTCCAATATGGGCATGGCCGTGCAGGACACGGGCCGGACGGAAGAAGGCAAGAAGGAGATTGCCGAAGCCAATTATCCCAACATCCGCCTGTTTGTCGTGATGCCGACAACCGCCACCACCCCGCAGGATGAATTGGCAAGTCATTCCCCATGGGCATCCTGCACCCCGCAATCCGTGCTGGGTTTTTCCGCCGCAGGCTATTTTTTCGGGCGGCACGTATATCAGAAGGAACAGGCGCCCGTGGGTCTTGTCATGACGGCGTGGGGTGGCACGTGCGCGGAAACGTGGACCAGCAAAGCCGGGCTTGCGTCCTTGCCGGAATTTGAAACGCAATTGAAGGACGCCGAGCAAAATCTGCCGAGGCTCGTACAAATCGAGACCGACTACCAAGCCAAAGCCCAAGCGTGGGAAACGCAGTTGGATACGCTGGATGCCGGATTCCAGAATGGCGTTCCCGTATGGAGCAAACCGGAATGCCCCACTGCGGATTGGCGACCCGTCGACATGCCACTTTCTTTCGCTATGTTGGCTGGCACGAATCCGTCGAAACTGGGCGGCCGAGTCTGGCTGCGGCGCGATATCGACGTGCCCGCGTCGTGGCAGGGCCGCGACCTCGTGCTGAATCTGGGATTGGTGCGCGAGACCGGCCGGGTGTGGTTCAACGGAACCGAGGTGAGCCGGTTCGATCTTGTGTATCGCTTCTGGGACGCCAAGACAGCCGCCATCCCCAGCAGCCTGGTCAAGGCAGGAGCCAGCAACACCGTCGTCGTCCTACTGACCGACAGCGCCAATATGGCGGGCATGTTTGGGGATGCGGGTACGCTTCAGCTCATTGCGAAAGCGCCTGACGCCGATCTGAAGCCGATCAGTGCCGCCGGTTCGTGGCAGATGAAGCAGGGGCTGGCGGTCGAAAAACTCACGCCGCGTCCTGCGCCGCCGTCCTATTGGCCCAACAATCCAAACATGCCAACTGTGCTGTATAACGCGATGGTCCATCCGCTGATCCGCATGCCTATCAAAGGCGTCATTTGGTACCAAGGCGAATCAAACGCGGGCGCGGCCTATGAATACCGCCGGTTGTTCCCCGCCTTAATTCAGGATTGGCGCAGGGCTTGGGGCGAGGGCAACTTCCCGTTTCTGTATGTGCAGATCGCCAATTTCGGCTGTTGGCAGCCCGCCGCCACGGAGCCGCGCGAATGCACATGGGCCGAACTCCGTGAAGCACAACTCATGACATTGTCCGTGCCCAAGACGGGCATGGCTGTAAGCATCGACATCGGCGACGTGAACGACATCCACCCCATCGACAAGAAGGATGTGGGGATTCGTCTTGGAATGGCCGCGCAGGCCATCGCCTATGGCGAGCGACTCGAATTCTCAGGCCCGCTGTACAAATCCATGAAGGTCAAAGACGGCAAAGCACGTGTCGCGTTCACGCACGCCAAAGGACTGACTGTTAAAGGCGGGGTACTCGAAGGGTTCGCCGTTGCAGGACCGGACCACAAGTTCGTATATGCGAAGGCCGAGGTGCGAGGCCAGGAAGTGCTGGTTTGGAACGATGCCGTGAAATCACCCGCGGCCGTTCGTTACGGCTGGGACTTCGCTCCGGAATGCAATTTGTACAATGCGGCGGGTCTGCCGGCCTCGCCGTTCCGAACCGATGAGTGGCCTGGTGTTACCGTCCCGAAAGCCGACGCCACGAAATAACGGTATTTTGGCGGAAGAAAGGGAAACCATGACAACGTTTTCGGCAAGGATGCTCGTGTCTTTAAGACTATCGTTCATGGTTGGAGCTATGCTGTCTATAGCTTCGGTATGGGCTGCGGAAACAGGGGATGTGCATCCTGTGAATGTCGCTACGCCGGAGTGGGGCACGCAGATCACTGCCTCCACGGTATTCTCGGAGAAATACGCGCCCTCCAATCTCGCGGACGGGGCAATCGACGGAGCGCACTGCTGGTTGGGCCAGGACGGCGCGGCATTGCCGCAGCAAGTCACATTTGCGTTCTGCGAAACCCAGACTCTGACTGATCTGAAACTCGTGCAGGCGGAGTGGGTGGAGCAACAGTACCGCTGCAAGGATTTCGCGGTCGAGACGTCAATGGACGGCGCGGCATGGAAGGCGCTGAAGACTGGCGCCCTCGCTGTGGAAACCGGCTCGCAGTGTTCGTTGTCCTTCGACCCGGTTGACGCCAAGTGGCTGCGTATCACGTTGACGAGTTCCTACGATTCGTTCCGCGCGTGCGGGCTGGCGGAAGTCGAGATCTATGCGCGGAAACCGAAGGACGCTACGCCCCCGTATGCGGGAGCGAGCCGGGAACTGCGTTGGGATTTATTCGGCAGGCATTTCGTCATGCAGCTCGACTTGGATCCGCCATCCCCACTCTGGATGCCTGACGCGCGTAATACCGAAGGCGACCAGGTGTGGACCGCGGGAGCGTATCGCCTCGAATTGCATCCCCACAACAGGGGCGCGTCCGCACGCGTAATCGAGTATGCGTTGACGCGATCGGGCAATGAGCCGTTTCAAGTGAAGAAGAACCGCGTCGAGATGAAGACCAGTTATGCGGGCGTCTACAAGATCTTCACGCCCGGCACGATGAGTCAACAGAACTACCGAATCGATCTGCCTTTCCGTCTGGACGGCGCGTGCCGGGCCGAGGACCAGTCCCCCGTGATCTGGCTTCAGGAAACAAGCGGCGGAAACACGATAACCATCGGCATGCTGGACCAGGTCCGCGTGACGCATTTCGAGGGGTCTACGTACGATACGAGCAACGGTGGAGAGGCGCCGGGGATCGCGAACAGCTTCGTACGTGTGGGGTTCGTTCGCCTGCCGCAAGACACAGAGCCGGTTCGCGTCTTCAAGGACGGAATCTACGTAAACGCCGACACCGCAGTCTCGTGGTTCGATGCGTTGCAGGACTACGCGGGCGCAGTGGACGCGTGGCGCGGTTTCGCGCCGAAACCGTGCGGCAAGAATGCCCTCAGACCGATGTGGCATAGTTGGTACGCCCATGCAGACAAGATCGATCAGGCCCAACTCCTCGATGACGCCACCCGGGCTGCGGCCCTCGGCGTTCAGACGCTCGAGATCGATGCGGGATGGAATGTGCCGCCTGGGGTCGGTTACAGCTTCGGGGTCGAAGGCGACTACGATTTCGATACCGAACGCTTCCCCGACGCCAAAGGCATGATCGATCGCATGCACGACCTGGGGCTGGCCGTTGTGATGCACGTCGGGCCGCTCCTCATGGGCAAACAGGCAAAAGCATTCCCCGAGATGAAAGACGCAATCCTGCGCGTCAAAGGCGAACCTACCGCGTATTTGGATCCCCGCCTCGCAAAGTCGCGCGACTATCTCGTAAGCGCATGGGAAAAACTTCTCTCCCACTATCGCGTGGACGGCCTCTGGTATGACTTTCTGGAAATTCCAGAGGAGGCCGATCCGCCAGCCGAGGGCGCACCGACAATCTCGACGGACCTCCACGAAGCCTATACGCTGCTGATGCGGCAGTTGTACGAGAAGGCCCTCGCCGTAAATCCGGACGTCGTGATCGTCCTGCGTCGGGGTTCGGCCAACCTGAACGCCAAGACCTACGCGACCCACGTCTGGCCTATGGATACGCCACAGGACTACAACATGAACCGGCGCGACATCGTCTATCTCAAGACGTTCGGCGAGGGCGTGCTCACCCACGCGTGTTGCACGAGCTGGCCCATAAGCGAGAGCGGCGAAAACGTCGCGCGGCATATGGCCAGCATTACCATGGCGGGCGTCCCGGCGTTCTCGGTCAAACTGGCCGAGTCGCCGGAGTCGCACAACGATATTATCCGCGCCTGGCTCAAGTTCTACGACTCGAATAAGG
>CAIYET010000186.1 GCA_903925285.1 Candidatus Hydrogenedentota bacterium
ATCCGTCGGCGCCCAATGCGATAGCCTTCGCGACGTCCGCCGGCGTACGAATCCCGCCGCTCGCGATCAGGGTGATTTCGTCCCGCGCGCCCTCGTCCGACAGGAACTGGTGGCATTGGTTGATCGCGTATTCGATAGGCAGCGCAATATTCTTCTTGGCGATGTTGGGCGCAGCGCCCGTGCCGCCGTAACTGCCGTCGATGTGTACGATGTGCGCGCCCGCGCAATACACGCCTACCGCGACCATATCGACATCCGCCGGGGTCGAAACCTTCGCGGAAAGCAACGCGCGCGGGTTCACGTGGGCGATCCAATCGAGATGTTTCTTGTGGTCCTCGATCGAGTACACGCTATGGAACGGGAACGGCGAAAACAGCGAAGTCCCGACGACCGCTTCGCGCATCGCGGCCACTTCCGGCGTGTTCTTGCCGCCGAGCAGGTGGCCGCCCAATCCGGGCTTGGCGCCTTGGGCGTACTTGAACTCGACAATCCGCGCACGCTTGATCGTTTCCTCACGGACACCGAAAAGTCCCGTCGCCACCTGGGTGATCATGTTGTCGGCGTACGGAATGAATCGTTCGGGATAACCGCCCTCGCCGGTGCAACTGAACGAGTTCCAGGCTTGGGCTACACGCGCCTTACCGAGCAGCACGCGGATGTTGGTCGAACCGAACGACATCCCGCCGCCGTACCAGGGCACGTCAGTCTTGATTTTCGGACGCGAGTCGTTCCGGCGGTTCAGGAGCAATTCCGTCGAGATATCTTCGCGCCGCAACTCTTTTGGAGGGGATTGCGGGAAACGAAACCGCAGCTTGTCGAAGCCGCCGCCGGAAGCTCCCGTCTCGCATTCGAGATGAGGCGGCGGACGGTGGCCGGTCTCCGCCATAGCCCACGTGGCGGCAAGCAAATCGGGCGTCCAACGGCAGTCGCCCATCGTTTCGTATGCCGGATTCACGGAAAGCGACAGGGCGCCGACCGGGCATGCCGCGATGCAGAAATGGTCCGTCTTTTCGCAGTCGAAACCGATGCATCGATAGTCGAACGGGCGAATCGGGCGGCGATAGCCTTTGGGGCGTTTGTGAACGCCATACGGGCACAACTCGACGCACTTGCCGCAGGCCACGCAACGCGAGTCGCGATGCACGCTGAACTTCCCGATCTCGTTACGGTACCGCGGGGACGCAACAGCGACTTCGCGCCGGACCTCGACATGGTCCGGACTCGTGTCTGCCGTCTCCTGCTCGATCACACTCATACTCATCTATACTCCAGCTTTACGCTTTCCGAATAATCGGCCAAAGTGCGTGGCTTCGAGATCCTCGAAAAACATTGCACGCCCCGTTTCGCCGCGCAGACGGCGCATCTCGCGGATGCCCATCGCGCCCAGCAACTCGAGCAATTGGTTTTGCCAAGCGCCCATTAAATTCACGATCCGCTGCACGGCGTAGCCTTCATCGGAGTCCTCCAAATGAGCGGGACACTCCTCGCCGCGGATACATTCTCCGCACAGCCTGCATTCCAGGGCGACGAGAAGCGGCAGGTCGATCGCCACGAGGTCCGCACCGCAGATGATCGCTTTCGCGACATGTTCGGCCTGCGCAATGCCTCCCGACGCGATCAGCGTAACGAGATCGCGCGTGCCGTCTTTCACCAATGCGCGATGGACTTCGCGAAGAACGTCCCGCATGTGCCGGGGACTCGACGGAGCCGACGCGTGTTCGCGTCCGTGCGAATCGAAAACGAGATGGACCACCTCAGCGCCGTCCCGCGTCAGTTCGCAGACTTGCCGCGCGGCGTCGGGCGTCGCTTCGAGTCGGATCGCGACGAGGCGATTCGGCGATTCGGACTTGATACGCGCCTGAAAGTCGAGGACGTTATCGCTGTAAGGCGTCATAATCATCGGCGCGGCGGTACGGACTTTGCCCGCGTCACCGGTCTCATACAGCGGAACGGCATATCCATCGTCCAACGAAATGCCCGCCGGTACGTCCGAGCCGTTCGCGACGAATAGCGTACCCAGCGTCGCGGCGGCCTTGGCGATCGAGCGGAGCACGACGCCACGCTGGAAGTTCGCCGGCACGAGGTCGAAAATCACCGGAAACGGGATTTCCATAAGCCCGGGCGGGACGACCGTCAATTGCCCCTGCGCAAACGTCAGGTGATGCAGCTTACGTCCGATGTCAACGCCGGTGCAGATGTATTCGCGCCCGTGGATGCCGTCGCGCGTCGGGCGGACGATTTCCGACATGTCCGTCCACATCGAATCGAAGTCAGGACCGGAAAAGGGGCCGCCGTAACCCGAACCGGAAACGGGAATCGAACCGGTTTCGGCTTGGTACCAACTCGAGACAATGATCTCCGGTGTGTAGTACGCGTCGCCGAGCCGCAGGTATTCGGGATTGACTACGCGCGTCAACACGTTTTTCGTGCAGTTCTGGACGCAGACCAGGCAGCCTTTGCACTGATAGATGTAGTCGATCGAGCCGCTTTCCTCGCGCAACGTATCGGCCTCGTCGCGGTAGAACCCATACACGCAATCACGTTTGACGCAGTTGTGGCAATTCGAGCAGTCCTCGCGCCAATCGACCACGCCCAACTTGCCCACAGGCCGTTGCCGGGGCGGGACCGGATACGTATGAATATGATACTTGGCTGGCACTGTCAGCAAGCCCCCAATCCGGAACGTTCGATAATCTCGATGACGGCATCGGAATGGTCGTCCGCGCAGATCTGAAATCCGCGCAAACCCGTCAGGGCGGAAAGTTGCTCGATGGTTTCCAGCGCAATTTCGATACCGGCGGCGCGTTGAGCCGCTTGATCGCCCGCCGAGCATAACCGGTCCAACAGCGATTGCGGAACCCGCGGCAAAGGTCGGCTCGAAGCAAAGGCGTTGGCATGGCCAGCCTCGAGCAGAGGCTCGATGCAAGCCAACACCGCAACCCGCTCATGAATACCGCGTTGCGCGACCTGCGCCCACCAAGCACGAAACCGTTCGATATCGTAAACAGGTTGTGTGATGACGAAATTCGCGCCCGCGCTCACCTTCTTCGCGAGCCGCATCAGTTGCAGTTCCGGCGGGTCGGCAAAAGGCGCCGCCACGGCCCCAAGGCAGAACGGCCCTGCGCCCTCGAAGCGTTCCGGATACACCGCCGAACCACCGGTTCCCAAATGCGCGACCGCATCGAGCAGTTGAATCGAGTCGATGTCGAATACGTTCTTCGCGGGCGGGCAAACGCCCAGCGTCTGATGCGTTCCGCTCGTGCAGAGAATGTTTCGAACGCCCAAGGCCTGGGCGCCAAGGCAATTGGCCAGCAAAGCGATGCGATTCCGGTCGCGGGTGACCATGTGAAGGATCGGCTCCACGCCCTCCGCCGCGACGATCCCCGCAGCCGCAAGCGCCGCCATACACACCCCGTGCCGGTTGTCGCTCACGCCGATCGCGTCGACCTTTCCGGCATACCGCTGCACGGCGGCGCGCAACGGTGTCGCATCGCCGCTCTTCGGCGGAACCACCTCGACCACGAGGAGCGGTTTGCCCGAACGTATCTTGGCTTGGAGCTTGGTAATGCTTTCTGTCATGGCTTTCTACCTTTCCAAGGCTGTAGGTTCGCACTTCCTTCAGCCTCCTCATTGGTCTAGCGCTCCGCCAAGACCGGATTCTCGCCCAAGGCGCAAAACTTCTCCACCGCCTCACGGACCAATACCACGGGATCGACGTCCGGGGCGCAATGGATGAGTACCGCCCGTTCTGGGTCCATGCCGATCTCGGCCAAAAGACGCCGCACCGTGCCAACACGAATTTCCGCCCGATAATTCCCCTGAGACAAACGGCAGTCTCCCTCGGGACACGCAATCACGAGAAGACCACGTCCGCCCGCCTCGATGGCGTGGAAAAGATATTGCGCGTCCGTCTTGCCGCTGCAAGGCAATTCAGTCATCCGAACGTGGACGCCGGCTTGAGTCCACTGCTGCGGCAAGCGCATGCCTTCAGGGATGCACCGATGACATATATAAACCGAAACGCCCGAATAAGATGACTCACTCATGCGATCTTCTCCGCTGTTCGATGAAAAAAAACTCCATCTCTCGATTGTCTCACCGAGGTATTCTATGCAATCCTACAAGAAGGAACGCCTTTGACTTGTTGTGCAATTATAACCACAAGAAAGCCGCCGTGTCAAAAAAACTTAAATCAACTCAGATAATACGCACTGAACAATGCGTTTGACGACGCGTAACCGCACCCAAATTGTTGTCGATTTGCATGTGAAAATGCCGACTGATGAAGATGCCATGCCGTCTAGCGCTTTCATACATTCGCGTAGCTTTTTGCGTGGAAAAAATACAAAAATGTCGATAGCGACCGTTTGCCCTAAAAAATGGCAATGGATGTCGGTTTTGTATCCATGGGGCGCTACCCACGCCTGTTTCGGAAGCGGCGGAGGCCGTAACAACTAGAGGCGTTAGGCCTCGGCCACTTGCATGGCGACTTGGGCCCACTGCGAGAGGCGCTCCGGCTGATAGCGCACCGTGCTGATGTCTTTCAGGATGATTTCGAGCGGGCAATTGTACTTCTCGCAGACCTGCCGCGTCGTTAGCAGATCCGCGCGCACGTGTTCCGGGTCGAAGGTGTTGAAGGCCAGGAATGCCGGGTTGGGCTTACGGGAATACACAAAATCGCACCCAATCTCGGCAGCGCCGCGTTCCTCGTTGACCCACGGGCTCATCGAGATCTTTCGGACGTTTGGGATCATGCGAACTTCGTCCATTTTCCCATCCAACGGGTCGCAACACCCATAATAAACCAAGCCGAAACGTGCGCAGATGCGGCTCGCATAGTCCACCTCGAATTCCTTGAACATCCGAGGCGAAACCGTCGAGAACATCTGCGCAAGGCCGAACATCCAGAGGTCTTTCGTGCGCGGCCGTTCCGGATTGTAGCCGGTGGCCGGCAGTTCGTCCGTATACGCGCCCGTGCAGTGGATCAGGCTCTGGGGCGCGCACAGCAACCCCTGTTCCTCCAACTGGTCCAGCATGCTAAGATAGCCATCCGTCACACGACCTACAAGTCCATGCATTAAATCTGGCTGTTCAACTAGGGCATATAGCGCGTTCTGCACACCCATCCAAGTGCTGATGGGGTCCCACAGGGACAGATAGGGGTCTGCACCTCCAAGCCGCACTTCGAGCAGTCCGTCGAAAAGGTCGTGGGCCACCGCAAGGCGCCGATGAGTCTCGGCCGAGTCGTGATGGATATGCGGCATGTGGATCTTCTCCAAGTCATCCGCAGTCTGAAACTGGTTGAAGAACTTATGTCCCAAGATCCCGTTCGTCGAATAGGTCGCTACGGTTTCTTCCTGAACGTGGACGCCGAACCCGGTGTTATGGATAGCCTTCGGCGCCTGCACGAAGGGTTCAACCACCATGTCCACAGGAAAATGCGCCCACTGGTAGAGCGTGCGCCGCAGATGCCCCTCGTAGCCGCGACAATCGGGATCCGTGCAGCGCAAGCTCGACTCATCGACGCCATCCATCTCGTTCCAGCAGACCTGATCGATCATCACCATGGGACGCACCGGCGTGCGCGCGTTCAGCTTGTGCCACAGCGCCCGCTTCTCGTCCTGAACCGGCAGCGCCGCGATTTCCGCCACGCGCGCCGCCAACTCCCGTACTATGGCCACATCTTCTTTGTTCAGCATTGATGAATCCATCCTGAGTTGGTTGTCAATTGGTACCTCACGTCAATAATCCCGTCAATTCGGGACGCCGGTCCGTCAGCGCGTGTTGTCCTACTGCTTCCGCTCCACCTGATGCATACGCGAGCCACACATCCAGCCCTGCCCGGGCCAAAAGGTCGACGCATCGCCACATCCAGGATAGCACTCTGAAATGAACAATGACCAGTCCGCGTCAACGCCCCTCTTTTGACGTTGCACTTGGAATTTGAATCCACACGGCGCTTCCACTCACACGAGTCCAAACATGATATGATGCGTGCCAACCATCGCGGAGGAACGATACCGTGGCTCAGATGACCAAGCGCGAACGCGTGATGCGCACGACTCGGCTCGAAGAAACCGACCGTGTGCCGCTGTACGACATCTTCCAGAACGACGCCATCATCGAGCACTTCAGCGGGCGCAAACTCGAATACGAGGACGGCGCCCACACCACCGCGCTCGCCGTGGGCCGCGCATTGGACATGACCCGCATGATCACGGGACCGCAACGTCCAAGCGCGGGAGTGGGGGGGAACGGCATACGATACAAGACAGAACGCTGGACGAGTTGGATCGTCGAACGCCCCTTTCACGACCTCGATTCCCTGCTTCCATGGCTGAACGAGCGTATCCGCGAATTGAACGCCCAGACCTATGACCGGGATTACGCCGAAGAGTTCTGGAAGAATATCGACACCCATTCAGCCACATTCGCGCAAAGCGATCCTACCGGCAGGCACGATCCCACCGTACTAGTCATCGAGAGCGGCGTCGGGCTTGACGGCATGTATCATGCCACCGGCATGCAACTGTTCGTCGAACTCATGTTCGAGCAGCCCGACCTCGTCGAAGAATGGCTCGAAGCCCTCGTGTCCGCCGAACTGCGCCGCGTGGCCGTCATAGCCGATCCCGACCGGATACCCATCGCGCTCACCTACTCGGACATCGCCCACAAAACCGCAACCATGTTCTCGCCCGACTGGCTTCGGCAATACTGGCTGCCCAGGCTCGAGCGCCTCAACGACGCATGGCACGCGCGCGGAACGACCTGCCTGTTTCATTCCGACGGCAACCTGTGGGCCGTGCTCGACGACCTCATCGCGGCAGGAATCGACGGCCTCAATCCCATCGAAGTGCTCGCCGGCATGACCGTCAAAGAAGTCCGCAAGAAACATCCGCGCCTCTTCATGGCCGGCGGTATCGACGTAAGCCAACTACTCACCTACGGCACGCCCGAAGAAGTCCGAGCCGCATGCCGCGAAGCCATCGCCACAACCAACGGCCTCGGCTACTTCATGGGTTCCAGCACCGAACTCCACTGGGACGTCCGCCTCGAAAACGCAATCGCCATGTTCGAGACCGCGTGGGAAAGTGCCGATACGTCAACGAGCACGTGAGCCGAAAATGGGGGGAAGAGGCCAACTTGGATTCAGGCCGTGGAGGGGAAAATGTTGTCAGCGCTCATCGGAATGTCCCGTTAATTTCTTTCTCGAACCAGATGGCGGCAGGAAATTCTCGCCGGTTACCACGCTCCTGCCCGTCTTCTGCTCGAGTTCCCTGCGCGCTCCTTTCGCGATTTTGCCGCCCTTTTTCCCCGCGTCGGCATTTTCCACCATTCCCGTGGCGTCCATACTCTCGGCGATCTGTCGCGTCGAGAGTTCCGCGAGGGCGGTGAAAATCAGCTCCGCCTCGCTCATGTGGTCGCGCAGATTCTGGGTTTTGAGCCCCTTGATCTCCTTGTGCTTCTTAACCGAAACGCCGCTCCATTCCCGATGGATGATATTGGTCAGAAAGGCGTATTCGTTTTCGCCCTCGATCTCATGTCCCTTCCAATAGTCCGTCAACTTGTTGCGTGTTTCCTGGCCCATCATACGCTGCTGAATCCATTTTTCGCTTCGCCCATGCTGCTGCCAGTACTCGCGGGCGCGGTCCAGAGACCGGGCGGGGTCGCTCATGTCCTGAAGGCGTTCGTAACCCACTTTCGCCAGCCAAAGTTTGATCGGTTCCGCCTTGGGGCTTGGCACTGATTGAATGATTCGCAGGAGCGTTTCCGGCGAGGCGGCGTCGGTGAATCGCATCTTGCCGTCCTCTGCAATCATTTTCAACCGGTTACAATTTGTAACCGGTTGACTCCCTTCCTTTTTCAGCCGGTTTCTTAGGACTTTCCAGTAATTTCTGGCGGCCTGGAAGTCCGGCTGCTGAATCAACGCTGCGACGATATCCACCACGGAAAAAAACCATGTCGCAGATTCTTCGTCATAAATCCTGCGGATTCTGTAATTCTCGAAAACTGCAAGTGCTCGTTCGTTAGTCATTGTCAACCTCCACTGGAAGAATCATGGGCTCGATATGAGGCAATTCCGAATCCATGTTTTCATTGTCGTCATTGTAAGCCACGTGACGCTGGATGCACAAGACCTTTTGAAAATGTTGATGCCCTTGTCTTATCGGCGAAACAGCGGGGTGAGGGATGGACACAATCACGTTGGAGTGGATAACCCACTTTGGCAAGCCACTGCTTGAAGGGTTCCGCTTTCGGTGACGGGATGGATTGGATGATCCTCAGCAATCCTTGAACGTCCGCGCAATCGGTTGCGTAATTTTTTTCATCGGCAGCGACCAGTTTCAGTTGTCGACAAATTGTCGACAACTCAAATCCATCCTCCGTTTTGACGCGAATCTTCATCTTGAACCGGCTGCGAACTTCTTGACCTTTGCACGGTATCCGTGATAGCATTAAAACAATCGAGGTTGAAGAAGGCATGATCGCATCTTTCGGAGATAAGACGACTGAAGACCTGTACCATGGAAAGCCGAGCCGGTATGTGCGATGTCTTCCGCCGGAAATGCTGTCCGCCGCATTACGTAAGCTTGACCTGATTGAAGCGGCGAAAGATCTTTCGGATCTCCGCGCACCGCCCGGTAATCGTCTGGAAGCGTTACGCGGCGACAGGCGCGGTTTTCACAGCATACGTGTCAACGATCATTGGCGGATCGTGTTACGCTGGAGCGGCAACGACGCCTACGAAGTACAGGTCGTGGATTATCACGGAGGTTAGAAAATGATTCCCAAACATCGAATTCCAACGCATCCGGGCGAAATGTTGGCGGAAGAGTTCTTGAAACCGCTTGGCGTAACCCAGGTGGCCTTTGCAGCGCATATCGGCGTCTCCGTTCAGCGAATCAATGAACTGATTCGAGGAAAGCGCGGAGTCACGCCACAAACGGCGTGGCTGCTGTCGAAAGCGCTCGATACGACGCCGGAGTTCTGGCTGAATCTGCAAAACGCGCACGACTTGGCGCGGAATAGGCCTGCGAGGACCATCGTGAGGCTCAGAGTCGCAAGTTAGCGCGAACCGGCCCAACATGATATGCGTCAACCTAAAAATCGAGAAATAGAAAAGGCCAACAGCTTGTCCATCGCAACCGTTGGCCCTTCGAATATTTATTGGTGGGCGACCGCAGGCTCGAACTGCGGACCTCCGCCGTGTGAAGACGGCGCTCTAACCTGCTGAGCTAGTCGCCCAAAGCGAAGGTATGTTAGCACGGCCTTGAGGCCGGAGGCAAGAATGAGAGAAATTACATGTTTGGCTGTATGGCGGGTTTCGTTCCGCATCACCGACCCTACAGCATTAATTTCTCTTCGTGGCCCCGTTCGGGGACAGGTTATTCGTTCTCGCCACAGGTCGATCTCTTTTTCGCGCGTCGTAGAGTCAATGCTCCGGCGAGTGCCATTCCCGCCATGGAACAGGATAGCGTCAACGGAGCAGCAAGAGGCAAAGGACTACCTTCCGTCACCGTGATAATCGCCGGTGGCGTAACGTGTACTGCCTTGGCGTCGTCCGTCACCCGGACACGATAAGCGCCCGTGTCATCAACTGTGAGTGGGCTTCTCGATAACGTGTTGGATATTGCGCCGGAAATGTCCACGCCATTCTTTGTCCATTGGACCTGCGGATTGCCCATCTCTCCAACGAAGGCGACCCTCATCGAAAGTGAATCGCCTTGCTTGTACTGGCCACTGCGAGGTGCTTCAACGAACACAAAATCATCTGCGATGCAGGGATCGTGATGGACCGTAACGCCTCGGGCCTGCAAGATGCCGATGTCTATGCAGTCCTGAGGCGACAGTGGGTTGGCAAGCAGATCGATCGCGTCGCCTCCGCCAAGCCCGGTATTACCCAGCAGCGGACTTACGTCGATTATCAGGTTGGCCGAGAGATCCAGCCTCGTAAGGTTACTGAGACCGGTCAGAGGGCTTACGTCGACGATTTGGTTTTTGTAGAGGGACAGGTGCGTCAGGCTGGTGAGACTGGCCAGCGGGCTCAGATTCTTGATTTGGTTGTTGTCCAGGTACAGTCCCAAGAGCCGCGTCAGGCCGGTCAGCGGGCTTACGTCCACGATCTGGTTGTTGTAGAGTTCGAGTTCCACGAGCCAAACAAGATCGGCCAGCGGGCTTACATCGGCGATCTGGTTGCCGCCAAGGTAGAGCACATTGAGGCTGGTCAGAGCGGCCAGCGGGCTTACGTCGACGATCTGGTTGCCCCAAAGGCCCAGCCACGTAAGACTGGTGAGGCCGTGGAGCGGTCCGATGTCGACGATTGGGTTCGAGTTGAGGTATAGCGACGTAAGCGTGGTGAGATCGGCCAGCGGGCTAACGTTCACGATATTGTTGTTCTCGATGTTCAGCACCCTGAGTTTGGTCAGAGCGGCCAGCGGGCTTATGTCGATGATCTGATAGTTGTCGCCGAGATCCAAAGACGTTAGGTTCACGCAGTACTCGATACCGGATAGGTTAGATATATTTGCAAGCCGGGCAGTAAACGTTGTCAGTCCCAGCAAGTTGCTGTCGAGGATGTTTCCCGTCGGCTTGCTGATGGCCTGGCGGATCCTGTATTCGAGATGCGAGTCTGGAAACGTGACTACCACGGCGTGAGCGGAGAGTGCAAGGCCGAGGAGCGCCACGCTAAATGCCAGAATACGCCCGCCTCCTTGCATGCGAAGTGTGTACATGATGAAGACCTCCTTCTATGGCTATTTGTCCGTTTCTGCGACGTTCGGTCTCATTTCTGCCCATAGTAGGCGCCGGGGCCGTGTTTGCGCCGGAAATGCTTGTCGAGAAGGTATTGGGGAATGGGGGAGAGTGCCGCGGAAAGCGTCAGGGTATCGAGCGCCATGCGGGCTAGCTCTTCGAGTATGCAGGCGTTCTCGACGGCTTTTTCGACGGTGTTGCCCCATGCGAATGGACCGTGGTTTGCGGCGAGGACGGCAGGGAAATGCGCCGGGTCGAGCGCGTTGAAGCGGCGGACGATTACTTCGCCGATGTGGCGCTCGTAATCCTCGGCGACTTCTTCATTTGTGAGCGGTGCGGCGACGGGGACATCACCGTACGCGAAATCGGCGTGGGTTGTGCCGAAGCACGGGATCGGGCGTCCCGCCTGCGCCCAGCAGGTCGCGTAATGCGAATGCGTGTGTACGACGCCGCCAATACCCTGCCATGCACGGTACAGCACGAGGTGTGTCGCCATATCGACGGACGGTTTGTGCGCGCCGTCGACTACGCGGCCTTCGAGGTCGACAACGACCATGTCTTCGGGCCGCATGGTTTCATAGGGCACGCCGCTGGGCTTGATAACGACAAGGTCCTGTGCGCGGTCGATAGCGCTGGCGTTGCCCCACGTGAGTAGGACCAGCCCTTTGCGGACCAACTCGAGGTTCGCTTCGCAGACCGCCAGTTTCAGATCGTCAAGCATGCAGTTCTCCAATCGGATTTTGGATTTTGGATTTCTGCATTCCAAAATCCAAAATCCAAAATCTAAAATCCGCCAAGTACCGGACGCAACGCGTCCTCGTTTTCGATAATCCACGCGTAGATGTCTTCGAAGATGCGCGCGACGTTTCGCGTGGGCAGCCAGCCAGTCGCCTGGTTCACGCGGGTATTGTCGGTCAAGTAGATGCGGATATCCGCAGGACGGTTATCCGGATCGTGACCGATAGGGATCGTCTTCCCGGAAATCTGCCGACACAACGCGGTCATCTCGCACAACGACGCGCTGACCTCGACGCCTCCACCTACGTTGAATGTCCGTCCGGTCAGGGTGTCGATGTGACGTATCTCGCGATCCACGAGTTCCAGCAGATCGTCGATATGGAGCATGTCCCGGACCTGTTTGCCCGCGCCGCCGAATCCGATGTACTTGAGCGCGCCGCCATAGATGTGCCGCGCCATCCACAGTACGACCACGCCCTGGTCCAGCCGGCCCATTTGCCACGGACCGGTCAGGACGCCGCAACGATTGACGACCGCGCGCAGTCCGTACATGTCGATATATTCCTGCAACAGCAATTCCGAGCAGAGCTTCGTCGCGCCATACATTGAACGCGGACCATCGAGCGGAAAATCTTCGGCGATGCCGAGCGCCGATGCGCCCGCGATGCGTTGATGCTCGACGAGGTCGAAACGCGCCGGCCCTTCATGGTACGCGAGCGCGTTCACAGTGCTGTGCGGATAAACGCGGCTGCTCGACAAGAAAATCACGGCCGCGTCGTGCTGCCGCGCCAGTTCGAGACAGTTGATCGTGCCCGATAAATTTGTGTTGACCACGTAGCGCGGCGAACCGCCGAAACCGGCCAGAACCGACGGTTCCGCGCTGCATTCGATAATCAGATCGACTGGCCCGACGGCATCGAGATCTTCGCTATTGCGAATGTCGCCGTGGACGAACTCGACGCCGCCCTCGCGCAACCGATTTAGGTTCAACTCCGAACCGCGTCGTTTCAAGTTGTCCAGCGCGACGATTCGCACGCCCTCCGTGCGCTCGATCAAGCCCATCGCCAAGCCCGAACCAACGAATCCAGCCCCACCGGTAACCAGAATGTTCTTCATGTCAATCCCTCAGCCTATTTCCGCCACGGCGTTCAGTGCGCGCTCATGCAAGTAGCCGTTCGACGCGACGACACCGCGATTGCCAGCCAACGTCCGGCCCCTCGAAAAATCCAACGGACGCCCGTCCAGATCCGTCACGCGCCCACCGGCCTCTTCCGTAATGATCATACCCGCCGCCTGGTCCCAAATCTTCTCCTCGTAGTCCGGCATCTTCGGCGATAGCAACCGAAAGACCAATTCGGCATGGCCCGAAGCCAGCACGGCATACTTGGCCTGGCTGTCCATCAAGACCGGCGGCGTCCGTATACCGATGACGGACGTCAGCGTCTCGATCTTGCCCGCGTCAGTGTGCGCCGCCTCATGCGAACGCATCAACCGCGCCGACGCCGGGTCCGTACAGGCCGACACATGCAATGCTACATAAGGAGCATCATCGGCCATGGCCGCGCGCCATGCGCCTTGCCCGCGTCGTGCCGCGACAATCACCCCGTCGCCGCACGCCGCAGGCGAACAATCCCCGCTCAGATTCGGACACCCCAACAAGCCCAACTCCACGCGCCCGTCGACGATTAGCGCCAACGCCACGGCGTACTGCCCGCCCCGCATATATCCCTTCGTCCCGTCGATCGGATCCAGCAGCCAGAAACGACCGCTCGGATCGAAGTCGCCACGGTCGATCCAACGGCAGACCTTATCCGCGTCCGCGTCCGGCACGGCCTGCCGTACGAACCCCGTGACGGTGTCCAGCATCGCCTCGGACCCGCGCAAATCCGCCGACCGCTCCTCGGCCACCAACGACTCGCCTGGAAAGGCCGTCTCAAGTGCCTGCGCGACCAGCGCCTGAATGGCATAGTCCGCGACGGTCGTCGGCGATAAATCGCTCTTCGTCAAATTCATAATTGCCATGCCCGACTGAATGCGCGGCGCCAAACGTGCCGCCTCGCGGACCACACGAATCGCAAACGCCATTTCCGGCCCCGTTACGTCAAGACTCATACCGTTCCTCCCATATTTGTTCCTACGCGCCCCATCATAGCAAAAACACACGCGCGCCTCACTCGCCTTGATTGCCTTGGCCAAAGCCGCCATAATGGCCATGCTTTCTTATGTCCACATAGACTTTAGGCTGTAGGAGGAAAATGTGTCGCCGTCGACTGAATCTTGCAGCAGGGATGCCGACAAGGCAAAGCCCTTCCTCAAATGGGCAGGCGGAAAATCCCAGTTGTTGGGCGAAATCCGCAAACGCCTTCCCGCCGGGATCGAGGACGGTACGATTACGCGTTATGTCGAACCATTCATCGGCGGCGGCGCCGTCTTCTTCGACGTTTCGCAGAGCCATAGTTTCGATAACTGCCTGCTATTGGACGCCAACGAAGACTTGATCCTCGTGTACCGCACCATCCAGTCTTCTGTAGACAAACTCGTCGGCATCCTGTCGAATATTGCGTACGAATACCACGAACTGTCCCCCGAAAAACAGAGCGAATACTTCTACAAAACAAGGCTTGCATTCAACGAAGCCAAACCCGGCATCGACTACAGCACCTTCGGCCCGGCTTGGCTCGACCGCGCCGCACAAATCCTTTTCCTCAACAGGACCTGTTTCAACGGACTGTTCCGCGTCAACTCGAGGGGAGAATTCAATGTCCCCATCGGCAGCTACAAAGACCCCGCGATCTGCCACCCCGAAAATCTAAGGCGCGTCGCGCGCGCGCTGCAAAACGCCGAAATTCGAGTCGGCGATTTCGAGGCGTGTGCACCGTCTGTCGATTCGCGCACGTTTGTCTACTTCGATCCGCCCTATAGGCCGCTCAACAAGACCGCCAAGTTCACATCCTACGCGTCCACAGCGTTCGACGAAGCTTCGCAACTTCGCCTGGCCCAGTTCTTTCGTCAACTGGACAAGTGCGGTGCAAAACTCATGCTCAGCAACTCCGATCCGAAGAACGAAGATCCAGATGACGACTTTTTTGAAAATGCCTATGCCGATTTCACAATCGAACGCGTAAAGGCCACTCGTATGATCAATAGCGACGCAGCCGCGCGTGGACAAATCAACGAGGTTATTGTCACGAACTACTGAGGATTGCCTGTTGACGGATGCGGATTTCTGTGAAGAACTTCAACCTAAAAAAGGCAGTCAGAATTCAGGAGTCAGAATTCAGAATATTGAAAACAGTGGATTTACACACGAAACTCGGCAACATCTGCGTTCACCCAACGGGTGAATACTTTCGCGCGTCGAAAGATACCGTAACCTGTTGCCATTCTGAATTCTGACTCCTGTATTCTGAATTCCTACTGCCTTTTTCAGGTTCAACGGTTCTCGACTTCGAAAATGGATCGAGCCGTGACTCCGGTTAGGGCGTCGCTCGCGACGAGTGCGTAGGAACCGGCCTGTTCATCCAATGCCAGCGGGATATACGTCGCGCCTTGGCCTCTTGGACATTCGATATCCCGATCGTAGTAGGCGATCCGCTGGACCTGCTTTCGATGGATGCTGACGTGAACGACGTGTCGGCCCGCAGGTTTGCCGTCGGTTTCGACCGTCACGCGCACAGGCAGACGACGTCCGCTTTCGATGGAATCCAGCGTATCGATCCGAATGCGCGCCACCGCATACGGCAGGACGCTGACGAGAAAAACTTCCCCCGCCGCCAATTTCATCTCGACATGTTTGGGATGCGATAGACGACGCCCATGACGCGCGTCGTACGCGATCGCGTCGCCCGCCAGCGACAATTTCCACTTGGCCATGCGCGGTTCGCCCGCGTCCGGTGCACGGAGAAACGCGTAGAGTTTGGCGGTCCCATAATCGAACCGATACGCGGCGCCGTCCAGCGTCTCGGTTCCGTCCACGGACAGGTTCGCGACGCGGTCGATGCCCGCGTCGCGCAACGCGTCGGATAGGCTTGAATCCGAGATTTGAGATTTGAGATTTGAGATTTGAGATTTGAAATCCGCAATCCGCAATCCGCAATCTGCAATCTCGGAGCGCCGCGTGCCGTGCTCGTCGTATGCCCCCGGTGCGACGTCGGCCAGGACGCATCCGCCGTTGTCACGGAAGGCGGAAATCGCTTTCAGGGCGGCATTGGGCAACGCATGCACGGCGGGCAGCGCGAGCACGCGATACGGTTTGAGCGCGTCGGCCGTGAGTTGACTGTCGTCGATAACGTCGTACGCGTATCCGAGACGGTCCAGCGTGCGCATGAGCGAAGACATGGCCGCATCCGTGCTGGCCAAGTCCGCGTTGACGGCCCGCAAATAGCGACTCGCCTGGCTGTATATGACAGCGATCGGCGCAGTGGGGCGTTGCGCGTTTCGAAGCACGCTCCCCAAGCCCGAATCGAGTTCGGAGACTGCGGTCCCCATCGCGGACAACGTGCTGTTCGATCTTGAAGGTTGAATCCCTTCCATGTCGAGCCACAGCGCGTTCATCCCATGCAGGGCAGCATACCACGGCATCCAGCGTGCCGTGGCATCGTCAGGCAAACTCGCGATCCGCAAACCGCGGTAAACCGAAGGTTGGAGGTTCGAGGTCGCACTTCGCACTGTCTCGACCGCGATGTCATTTGCCGCAACGACCAAACCGGTGAGTTTGCGCGCCGTGCGCCACCAGTCGATGCCCGCTTCCGGTCCGTCGGCGTCGACAATGACAGGACCCGCCTGTGCATCCGCGTCCATGGCGCGAATCGCTGCATCCGCGCGTGCATGCGCATCGAGTAACACGGAATCCATGTGCAGCCGCCAGTCGAGCCACGCCCCATAGCGCTCCGTCCCACGCACTGCGTTGCGCACGGACGGCGCAACCTCGTCCCATTGCGCGAAAGCGGCGCCCCACGCGCGATTCAGCGCATCCAAGGACACGTACCGGTCCCGTAACGACGCCTGAAACGCCTCGATGCATGTTTGTGACAGACACACATCCGAATCGCCGAGCCGATTGCCTTCGCCCGTGCAGTACACCGCGCTGCCCACGGCCCAGAACGGCGTTGCGCGTTCGCGGACGCGTGCGGCCTCCGAAGCGCGAAACACGGGGTCGGTAAGACAAGGCTTTCGTATACCCGGCGGTTCGATCGCATCGGGCACGTATTGCGCGACTTCAGGAATGGGATTCAAGTCCAGGGCCGCGAGATGGTACCGCGCATCATCGGTTGCCGGCGCACGAGCGGCATCGAGGCCAAAGGGAATGAGGTCGCGCAAGATCGCCCGCGCGTTATACTCCGAGACGTTCGGCATGTCGGCCACGAGGCTAAAGCCGTGCGCGGAACGCGACGCCCGCACGGGCAGGTACAACGACGTATAGGCGGCACGGTTCAGATCCCAACGCGTGAACTGCGGCGTGACCACGTCGGCGGCAAAAACCTCGACCTTCACAAGGTTCGCGATGAGATCCGCAAATGCCAGCAACACCTCGGCGTGCCCACCGTCCGGCGGAACACCTGCACGCCCTTGCGAGACGAGGCGTCCCAGCGAATCGACCGCGCGCACATACACGGCGCACGGGCGTGGCCGCTGGGCTTGCACGCCGCCGGACAGTTGCGGCTGAACGTTCAACGAAACCGTCAGCGCATCGTTTGGCATCAGATAGCCCTTCGAATACGCGACATCGGATATCGTCGGCCACCCCGGTACCCGTATGATCTCCGTGTGCCACTCGACCACGTCCTTTTTGTCCAGGATCCACAGATCGAGAAAATACTGCCCTGGTCCCACCGGCAGATCGATGCGGCACGTGTCGTTGCCTTTCGCCAGCCGGGGCAGATTCGAGTAGATGAGCCGTAGCGGGCGATTCGGCTCTCGCACCTGCGCCCGGACGCGGTACCGTTTGTCGAGAGGCGCATTAAAGTGTATCATGAATGTGTGATAGAGAGGTGGTAGAGCAGCAGCACGCATCTGCGCGATGAATTCGTCGGGAAGGTCCGGCGGAACCTCGCTGTCCACGGGGCCTTTCAAATCGCCCTGCTCGACCTTCGCAATCCATGCCGCCGGTTCGCGCCCCGCCGCCCACCGCACCGCTTTGGCGACGAGCGAAAGATATACGTCGAAATAGTCGTCGCGCGCATGCCCCGGATCCGTTAACGGCGGCGCCAGGATATGACTGAATACCGAACTCCCCATCCCCGCCGATTTCTTGCCACTTCCCGGATAATTCAGCGTCACGATTCGGCCCTGTTCACGAGGTTCGAGGCTTGAGTCCGAATTCTGAATTCCTTGCTCGCCTCGCAATCCGTATCGCCGCGCCGACATGAAATCCAGATTCGTTGGCCATTCCGGCGTCATCGATTCGCCGATGCCGCGCGTGATGCTCGCCGCGTCCAGAGCAGGTTCGGTCTTCTCGATCAGCGCCGTAAGCGGCCCCGGCAACAAGTCCGGCGCATACGCCAGGACGAGCCCCATCCCTGAAGCAACCTGGCTCGCGACCGTCTCCCATATCGCATCCGGTATGTATCCAAAATCGAAATTGCCGAATACGACAACATCGTGCGATTCCGCCAGTCGTTCAGCGAGCAAGCTGAATTCCGAATTCCGAATTCCTTTCTCGCTTCGTACATCAAACACTTCATACTTTAGCGAGATGCGCTGCGCCAATTGCTCCGCGTCCCGCAGACCCGCCGACGGTCCAACGAACAGCACGCGAATCGGTCCTCCGGCCAGAGGAACACCCCACGCTACCGCTGGCAATGGAACCGGGCCATACACCGGTTCCAGGACTGCCGGACCCGCCCACGACAGCGGCGCAATCAACACCGCGAGAATGAACACCAATCGCCTCAAGACTGTAGGCTGTAGGAAGTGCGAGGCATGGTAAATCATCCTTCATCCTTCATCCTTAAACGTCAAGTCTCTTGCGGGCCGTTCGTGCCATGAGGGCGATGGTAGCGGTGAGGAGGAGGAGGTCGCCCGCAGCGCGGGTTGGAAAGTTGGGCGGTTGGGAATCGAGCGAGCTGCCGATGCAACCTTGGGGTTCGCCTTCACCTTCGCCTTCGCCTTCACCTTCGCCTTCGCCTTCACCTTCGCCTTCACCTTCACCTTCGCCTTCACCTTCGCCTTCGCCTTCGCCTTCGCCTTCGCCTTCACCGCTTTCTTGGTAGGGTGCGAATGTGGAAAGTGAAGTGGCGTCGAAATGGACGCTATCGGGCGCGAAAACGGGGCCTGCAATCGCGGTGGTAGACCAGTTGCCGACCCCAGCGGCCATGGCGACTCCGCCGTTGGCATTCCGCGTGGCATCGGTTGGGTGGCTGTATACGACGGGATTCTTTACCTGTTGTGGCGCAATGCCGCTAATCTCGAAATGGACCGGCAGCGACGCGACGCTGGCGTTGGGTATCTCGGCATAGGTTGCCCCGCCGTCCGTGCTTGCCAGAACGCTGGCCTCGACATATTGGCCTCCTGTCACGAGAGCCTGATGGGCCGGTTCGGGGCGCATGTTGTCGGCTTCGGTCGCGCCCAAAAGCGAATTGAGGTTGTCGGCACTTTCAAGCAGGAAGAGACCGCTCTGGTCCCCGGACAACAGGGCGCGCGATGCGGTTACGCGCACGGCGCGCGACGCCGCATCACGGCGGAATACAGCGGCAATCAATGGGATCGTGTCGGGCACGGTTGAATTGCCCGGGCTAAAGCGAGCGAGTTCGACGTAGCGTTTCTGGGTGGCTTTGGAGACGTTTACGGAATGCGACCATCGGTCGCCGTCTCTGGAAAGGAGTGCGAAGGGGGCGTCGGGCAGACCGTCGCCATCTGCGTCCATCGCAGCGGGGTCGATTGCGATGACGGTGAACTGCGCACGTGCGGCCAACGTGTTCGGGTAGGGCGCGAGCGTGACGGCGGCATCTACGACATGCTCGCCCACGGTGACGGGGTACCAGTCGATTTCGACGAGGAAAGGCGAAGTGCTTGCGCTGCCGACGACTTGGCTGTCGATCGAGTATTCGACAAGAGACACGGTTGCCGGCACGTTGGCGCTCAGGACAAGCCGCACTTTTGCGGTACCGGCGGTGACGTACAGTTTCGAGCCATCTCTTGGGGCGGCGATGAGCGGTGCGACGGTGGGCGCGGCCGCATAATTCTGGGCGTCTTGAGCGACCGAGACGGTATCGTACGCTCGCGTCGGCGGGTTAAAGGTGAACCCATCCTTGGCGGGCGTGATCGTGCCGCTGAACCCGTAGGGCGCCTGGACGGTGTAGACGCCTTCGCTGTTGGTCGTAGCTGGCGACGCGAAGCCGCGCAACGTGACGCCCGCGAGTTTGCGCGTACCCCAGGTGACGGTTCCCGTGACCGCGTTGGCGATCTGCGTGGCGGCATAGTCTTGGCCGGTTTGCGCGACCTGCATGTGGCTGTAGTCCTTCGATACGGGTGTAAACGTAAAGCCTGCCTTGTGTGGAGTCACCGTACCGGACCAATCGTAGCTGACGGCGCCGGTGTACGTTCCATCGCCGCGCGTCGTTGGATTGCCGGGCAATCCCAGCATCGTGACGGCATCGAGCGCGACGCCGTTCAAGGTCACTTTGCCTTCGATGCTGAAGGCGGACAGCGTAGCGGTGAAATTCTGCGAAGATTGGGAGGATGTGACGTTGGCGTAGTTTTTCGACGCGGGATCGAAGAGAAAACCGTCGTGCTGTGGCGTCACCGTTGCGCTCCATCCATAGGGCACGGTGGCGCTGAAGGTACCGTCGCCCACCGTTGCGGTGGGCGACGGGAAGCCTTGCAGGACCACATCTTGCAGGCCCGAACCATTCGCGGTAGCGCGCCCGGTCACGGTAAATGCGATCTGCGTCGCAACGTAATCCTCAGTGGACAACGAGACGATGAAATTGACGTAGCTGTGCATTCCGGAATCAAACGTGTAGCCCAGTTTGACCGGCGTGATCGTGCCCGACCAACCGTACGGTACAGTGATGGCGTACGTGCCGCTCGCATCCGTCGCGGGCGCGCCGACGATCCCATCGAAGGTTACGCCGGGAAGACCGGTCCCATTGGATCTGACGGTTCCACCGATGGTACGCGTGAGTGGCGTTGCGGTATAGTCCTGGTTCGTTTGGCTTGCCGCTAGGCTTGTGTAGGGCCGCGACGGCGGATCGAATGCGAACCCGTTTTTAACGGGCGTGACCGTGCCACTCCACTGGTATGATACCGACACGCTGTAGGCGCCTTGCGCGTCCGTGACCGGACTTCCCGGCAATCCCTGCATACTTGCGCCGGTCAAGGGTGCGCCGTTGGCGCGGATGACGCCGGACACGGAGAGCTGGGCGGGAGACGCGGCGTAAACCTGTTGGTTTTGGGCGCCCGTGACTGACGTATACGAGATGGACGGCGGGTTGAACAGATAGCCCGTCAAGACCGGCGTCACAGTTCCGCTCCACCCGTACGGCACGTTGCCCGTGTAGGCGCCGTCCGCACCCGTTTTCACGGTGCCGCCGGGCAGTCCCTGCAGTACCACCTCGGCCAGTGGAACGCCAACGCATTCCACGTGGCCCCCGATGGCGCACGTGAGTTGCGCGGCGCTATAGTTTTGTGCCGACTGCGCCGCCGTTACGCTCGTATAGGACTTCGTTGCCGGGGAAAACGTGAATCCATTCTTCTGAGGCGTCAGCGAACCCGACCAATTGTAGGGCACTTGAACGCTGTAGGAGCCATCGGATGTGCTCGTGACGTCGCCCATGGGGCCATGGAACGTCACGCTGGCCTGGCCATTGCCATTCCAGGTCACGCGGCCCGTCACGTCAAACGTAATTTGCGTCGCGGCGAAATCTTGCGACAGTTGATCCACGGTGATGGCGGTGTACTGGCGGGATTGTGGGGCAAACGTGAACCCCTGTTTTGCCGGAGCCGCTGTTCCGGACCATGCATTTGGCGTGTTGGCCGTATAGAAACCAGCCGTGTTCGTAACCGGGCTGCCCAACAGACCGTTTAACACAACGCCGCCCAGTCCTGCGCCGTTCCACAAGACCGTGCCCGATACCGTGCGAGGCAGCGATAGCGGCGCAATGGTCCCGGCGATAAACGAGGCCATGACATCGTCGTTGCCCGTCGTTCCCAGGTTGTTGACGTACGCCTTGCCCCAGTCCGCAGTCGTCCACGTAGCGAACTGCGTGCCGTCCAGACCGAACTTCGTGCATGCGTCCAGAAATTCCTGCCGGTTCGTTTTGCCGTCCAGATCCAGATTGTCACCGCCCGCGATCAGCCCGTACGATGACAAGCTATACTCACTGATCAACGCGTACGGACGCTTGAAATTATCCGGGACGTTCTGGTCCACGGCCATTTCCCAGACCGCGAAGTCGCGGCCCGACGCGCTCGATCCCATATAGAAAGTAAACAGTTCGATGAGGGCCGCACCTTCATTCGTGAGCCAAAGTTTGTCGCAACAGTCTTGAAAGCCCTGCTTGGTTGCGGCGTACAGCGGGTGGCCGGGTACGTGCAGCAGCGCCTGCAGCAATCCCGCTTCGAATACGTCGGGAATGCCATCCAGATCGAGATCCTTTTGTGCATAGTATGGCGCAAGAGTGCCCCCTTGTCCGCGTAAGCCCGAAATGAAATCGAGGCTCTCGGCATTCGGAGCGACATCCTTTTGGTAGGGCGCGAACGTGGAGAGTGAAGTGGCATCGAAGTGGACGCTGTTCGTCGCGAAAACGGGGCCTGCAATCGTGGTGGTGGACCAGTTGCCGCCCCCGGCGGCTATGGCGACTCCGCCGCCGACATTCCGGGTGGCGTCGGTTGGGTGGCTGTATACGACGGGATTCTTTGCCAGTTCGGGCGTAATGCCGTTAATCTCGAAATGGACCGGCCGCGACGCGACGCCAGCGTTGGGTATCTCGGCATAGGTTGCCCCGCCGTCCGTGCTTGCCAGAATGCTGGCCTCGACGTATTGGCCGCCTGTCACGAGCGCCTGATGGACCGGTTCGGGTTGCATGTTGCCAGCTTGGGTCGCGCCTAACAGCGAATTGAGGCTGTCGGCACTTTCAAGCAAGAAGAGACCGCTTTGGGCACCGGACAACAGGGCACGCGATGCGGTGACTCGCACGGCGCGCGACGGTGCATCCGGGCGGAATATGGCGGCAATCAATGGGATTGTGTCGGGCACGGTCGAATTGCCGGGGTTAAAGCGTGTGAGTTCTATATATCGTTTTTCGGTGGCTTCGGAAGTGTTCACCGAGTGCGCCCATCGGTCGCCGTCGTTGGCGAGGAGTGCGAAGGGGGCGTCGGGCAGGCCGTCGCCATCTGCGTCCATCGTAGCGGGAGCGATCGCGACGACGGTGAACTGTGCGTGTGCGGCCAACGTGTCCGGGTAGGGGGCGAGCGTGACGGCGGCGTCGACGACATGCGCGCCTACGGTGACGGGGGACCAGTCGATCTCGACGAGGAAAGGCGAAGTGCTTGCGCTACCGACGACTAGGCTGTCGATCGAGTATTCGACAAGGGACACGGTTGTCGGCACGTTGGCGCTCAGGAGGAGCCGCACGTTCGGGGTACCGGCCGTTACGTACAGCTTCGAGCCGTCTCTTGGGGTGGCGATGAGCGGTGCGACGGTGGGCGTAGCCGCATAATTCTGGGCATCTTGCGCGACCGAGACCGTGTCATATACGCGCGTCGGCGGGGCGAAGGTGAACCCATTCTTGGCGGGCGTGATCGTGCCGCTGAACCCGTAGGGCACCTGGACGGTGTAGACGCCCTCGCCGTTGGTCGTAACCGGCGATGCGAAACCGCCCAACGTGACGCCCGCGAGTTTGCGCGCACCCCAGGTGACGGTTCCCGATACCGCGTTCATGACCGGAGTGGCGGTATAGTCTTGGCCGGTCTGCACGACCTGGACGTGGCTATAATCTTTCGATACCGGCGTAAACGTGAAGCCTGCCTTGTGCGGAGTCACCGTGCCGGACCAATCGTAGCTGACGGTGGCGGAATACGTTCCATCGCTATGGGTCGTTGGGTTGCCGGGCAATCCCTGCAAGGTGACGGCATCGAGCGCGACGCCGTTCAAGGTCACTCTGCCGGCGATGCTGAAAGCGGACAGGGTAGCGGTGAAATTCTGCGACGGCGGGGCCGAAGTGACGTTGGCGTATTCCTTCGACGCGGGGTCGAAGAGATAGCCGTCGATCTGTGGCGTCACCGTTGCGCTCCATCCATAGGGCACGGTGGCGCTGAAGGCGCCGTCGGCTCCCGTTGTGGTGGGCGATGGGAAGCCTTGCATGACAACGCCTTGTAGGCCCAAACCACCCACTGTAACGCGTCCGGCCACTGTAAACGTGATTTGTGTCGCAACGTAATCCTCGTTGGACAACGAGACGATGAAATTGACGTAGCTGTGCATTCCGGGAGCAAACGTGCAGCCTAGTTTGACCGGCGTGATCGTGCCCGACCAACCGTACGGTACGGTGATGGCATAGGCGCCGTTTGCATCCGTCGCGGGCGCGCCGGCGATCCCATCGAAGGTCACACCGGGAAGGCCGATCCCGTTGGCCTTGACGGTTCCGCCGATGGTGCGCGTGATTTGCGTCGCGGCATAATCTTGGTTCGTTTGGCCTGCCGCGACGCTTGTGTACGGTCGCGACGGCGGCTCGAATGCAAACGAATTTTTCGTGGGGGTAACCGTGCCATTCCACTGGTACGGAACCGAAGCGCTGTAGGCGCCTTGCGTGTCCGTGACCGGACTTCCCGGCAATCCCTGCATACTTACGCCGGTCAAGGGCGATCCATTCAGGAGGATAACGCCGGAGATCGCGAACTGGGCGCGAGACGCGAGGTAAACCTGTTGATGCTGCGCGTCCGTGACCGACGTATACGTGATGGACGGCGGGGCGAATGCGTAGCCCGCCAAGACCGGTGTCACGGTTCCGCTCCACCCGTACGGCACGCTACCGGTGTAGATGCCGTCCGCACCCGTTTTCACGGTGCCGGGCAGTCCTTGTAGAACGACATCGGCCAGTGCAGCGCCGAGGTATTCCACATGGCCGCCGATAGTGCGCATCAGTTGCGTCGCGGTATAATTTTGCGTTGGCTTATCCGCCAGTACGCTTGCAAAGGACCTTGTCGCCGGCGAGAAGGTGAATCCCTCTTTCTGAGGCGCCAGCGCCCCCGACCAATTGTACGGCACTTCAACGGTGTAGGAACCATCGGATGTGCTCGTGACGTCGCCTAGGGGACCATGGAACGTCACGCCGGCCAGGCCATTGCCGTTCCAGGTCACTTTGCCCGTCACGACAAACGTGATCTGCGTCGCCACGAAATCCTGCGACAGTTGATCCACGGCGATGGCCGTGTACTGGCGGGTTAGCGGATCGAACGTGAACCCCGTTTTCCCGGGAGCCACGGTTCCGGACCATCCATTCGGCGTGTTGGCCGCATAGAAACCAGTCGTGTCCGTAACCGGGCTGCCCAACAGACCGTTCAACACAACATCGTCCAGCCCTGCGCCGTTCCATAAGATCGTACCCGATACCGTGCGCGGCATCGATGGCGGCACAATGGTCCCGGCAATGAACGAGGCCATGACGTCGTCGTTGCCTGTCGTTCCCAGGTTGTTGACGTACGCCTTGCCCCAATCCGCAGTCGTCCACGTGTCGAACTTCGTGCCGTCCAGGCCGAACTTTGTGCATGCGTCCAGAAATTCCTGCCGGTTCGTCTTACTGTCCAGGTCCAGATTGTCACCGCCCGCGATCAGCCCGTACGATGCCTGGCTGTACTCGCTGACCAACGCATAAGGCCGCTGGAAATCCTCCGGGACGTTCTGGTCCACAGTGATTGACCAGATCGTGAAGTCGCGGCCTTGCGCGCTGCAACCCATGTAGAAAGTGAAAAGTTCGATGAGTGCCGCGCCTTCATTCGTGAGCCAAAGTTTGTCGCAACAGTCTTGAAAGCCCCGTTTGGCCGCCGCGTACAGCGGGTGGCCGGGTGTGTCCAGCAGCGCTTGCAGCAATCCCGCTTCGAATACGTCCGGGATGCCATCCAGATCGAGATCCTTGTGTCCGAAGTATGACGCAAGAACGCCCCCTGGCCCGCGCAAGCCCGAAATGAAGTCAAGGGTCTCGACATTCGGCGAGACGTCTTCCTTCACAGTGCCGTCTGGCGCGTGAGACACGCGTACGCTGGCAAATACCAGGAAACACGCCGTCAGCGCCATGAGACTCGTTGCATAGGCCCATGTGCGGACAGTGATAAGGCGCGCGCCCCAGCGGACATTCCGCCCGTGTTTCATCGTACCTGCTCCGCCTGTCGGTCTAAAACTACTCGCGCGCATCCAACGTCCCAAGTCCTCCTTGCGGAATGGGCGTTGAAATCATGCCAAGATAACCAGTAATCAATCAATTCACCTTCACTCCAACTATAGCTGCTTTGGTCCAGCAAAGCAAACGGACCCAGCATCGAAACTCCCAAAACGACCGCCGTTCAAGTCGTGAAATGCCGCATATCCGGGCTTGCGATGTCCCTTTATGTTGCTGTACAGTCACAAGCGAAAGTTTGCGTTTCGGAAATCGGATTGGGGACTTTTGTGCCACGTTCCTGATTTCGACTAACGTATCGAGCGTTTGACAACCGCGCGGCAGAGGATTGCCATGGGTCAGTTGATTTACATGTTTGCCAGTTACGCCTCGCGCCACGCCAACGGTGCGACGTGTCTTGACGGAATGCAGTTGCTCGCGGATACGTTGCACCCGCACGGGGTTCGCATCACGTGGATCGTCGGCGGCGAATCGGCGCGGATCGCGCGCGAGCCGCTCACGCGATGGCATGAATGCCATGGCGACGATATCGCCGTGCATACGCCGCCTCTCGCCGGGGCGCTCGATGCGAAGCGCTCACAAATGCTGGCCGAACGCGAGGCGGTATTGAAGGCGCTGCCATGGTCGCGCGCAACGATTGCCGCGAGTGGGCATACGGACCCCGAAATCGCGGCCGTTCTTGAAGACACGGGCTTCGAGGGGCTTTGGGGCTTTTGCTGGGAGCAGATCGACGTGGACGCGATCTCGGATCGCGGATGTCCGTGGGGCTTCTACTACATGGACCGCGCACAACGCCTGCGTCCCGCGCAAGGTCGTGGCGTCATCGGTATGGAGTGGACGGCCCGCGACCTGCTCAAGAGTTTCCATTCGGGCAATCCATGCCTCTACTCGACGGATCCGAACGATGTCGGGCGTGGGGGACTTTGCTCCTGGGAGAATATCGCGTATTGGGAACGTATGGCCGACAACTATCTGCGCAACACGCGCTACAACGACCACGTCTTCCTGCTGCAACATCAGGAAGCGCATGAGATGGAGCGCACGCCGGGCGGGTTCTGCTCGTCTCCGCCCGGGATCTTCCAGTGCTATACCGAAGAGGACATCCGCGAATCGGCCGTCATGCTCGACCGGTTCGCAGCATACATCGAGGGCCGCGCGTCGATGCTGACCCTGGCACAAGCAGCGACGCTGTATCGCGAACGATACGCGCACACGGCGTCGTCATACATGCTGTGGGAAGACGCGCCAACCCCGGCGTACAATCCAGACTACGCATGGAGCACGCCCATCGGTCCTTGGCCGAAGACGTTCCTTCATTGCGGCCGTGGCGCGCAGATGATGTTCATCGAGGGCAAAGTCGAGCCGGTCTGCATTCGCAACTACGAGCGGCCCTACGCATACGGAGAGTTCTTCGCGGAACCCACCATTCCGCGCACGCGGCTCGTGCACGACACGCGCCACGGCTGGAGCCGCGACATCGAGATCCGCGTCGACAGTCCGCGCGCGATGCCCTATGGGCTGGCGCTCTGGAACGATTATTCACTGTACCAGATCTCCGACGCTCCGGGCCTCGTCGAGGGCAAGATTCTGCCCCGCGAACTTATGTTTCTGCGATACGACCTCGAACCGGGAGAAAATCTCCTGCGCGTGAAACTGCAAGGAAAGTGACGCCATGATTATCGATGCACACAAACACGACCTGAAGCGATTCATCGCGAACATGGGTCATACTTCAAGGATTTTGGATTTTGGATTTTGGAGTGTAGAAATCCAAAATCCAAAATCCAAAATCCAAAATACGCGATATTCTCCGCGACTGGTCCCGCTCGCATGATGTACACGGTGGGCATTTCGGAAATGCGGGTCTCGAACAATCGAGACGACGTCCTCGTGACGTATTCACTGGGTTCCTGCGTGGGGGTGGTCTTGTACGATCCGGTCGCGTGTGTGGGCGGGATGGTTCATTGCATGCTGCCGTCGTCGGCGATCGACCCGGCCAAGGCCCATGCGACCCCGGGCATGTTTGTGGATACAGGCGTGCCAGCCCTGATTCGGGCGGTCTTGGACATGCGAAACGCGGACGGCTCGACGGCAGTTGCCAGCCGTCTTATCGCGAAAGTGGCCGGGGCGGCCAGCTTGCTGGACGGGCGAGGAACTTTCAACATAGGCGAGCGGAACTACATCGTTCTTCGACAGGTCTTATGGGAAAACCACATCCAGGTCGCGGCGGAAGAAACGGGGGGGACAATAGCCCGGACGCTTTACTTGTATATGAGTTCGGGAAGGACCATGATTAGGTCGCGTTGCGAAGAAAGGGAATTGGCATGAATACGGCATCGAAACGAGACTCCATTCTGGCCAAGGTGCGGTCGATTCCGTCGCTGCCGACCGCAGCGACGAAGGTCATCGCGCTGTTGAGAGATCTCGAAGTCGAACTCGACGATCTCCTGCGCGCGATCGAATACGATCCGGGACTGACCTCGAATGTGCTGCGGCTTGCGAATTCGGCCTATTTCGCCGGGCCGCGGACCATCGGTTCATTGCGTGAGGCGATCGTGCGCCTCGGGATGAACCGCCTGTTTCAACTGGTGATCACAACCGCCATTACGCCGTTCGGACGCCAAGAAGTCAAGGGATATGACTTGTCGTCCGGCAAATTGCTCGAACACGCCATGTCGGTCGCGGTGGGCGCCGAGGAGTTGGCCGCCCAACTGGGCCTCAAGGCGCCGGAAGAGACCTTTACCGCCGGGCTATTGCACGACTTGGGCAAAGTCGTGTTGGGCACATTCGTGGACGCAGACGCTCCCGCGATCATCGAACTGGCCTACGAACACCACGTTTCGTTCGAACAAGCCGAGGCGCAGGTCTTGGGCATAGACCATGCCGAAGCGGGCGCGGTGCTGTTGGAGCAATGGAATCTACCCGTGTCCATCGTCGATGTGGTCCGCTGGCATCACGAGCCTGACCGCTACGAAGGCGACCAACTGTTGTTTGATTTGGTCCATGCCGCCGACAGTCTGAGCCTTCAGAGCGGCATCGGCGTCGGAATCGACGGCCTCAACTATCATGCTTCGCCGGAGGTGCTCGCGCGATTGCACATGAATGCGGAAGTGGCCGAGAAGGTGACCTGCAAGATGCTCGTCGGACTTGACAGCCTCCGTGAACTGTTCGGATCGGGCGCGGCAAAATGAGAATTGGCGCTTGCGGATTATTACGGAAGCCTCAAGGCTTCACCGCCTCTGTGATCGCGTCGCGATTGATGCCGTAATGCGAAGCCGACCACTGCGCCTTTCCGTTGTTTACGAGAAATAGCTGGGGCGACTTGTGCGGAACGCCCAGCGATTCGGCGATAGCGTTGGACACCGGACGCGACTCGATTACCAGGATCTCGTAAGTCGTGGGCGTCTTGGGACCCCCATGCGCGAGATACTCGATAAGCCCTCTCCGTGCGCCGGCTGAAATTGGACACTGCGTACTGTGCTTGAACACCAAGACTGGACTCTGAGCGGACGCGGCAAGACACGCCTCCCAATCTTCCATTGAGGACATTTTTACCATTGCATGTTCTCCTTCCCGACACAGCAAAACAACGGAAAGCGGCGATTTATTCCAGAGCGCGCGAATGAAAAGTAGACAATCCCGTCTGTTTGTGGTCTTATAGGGACTCATCGAGGATTTGAATATGTTCCCTGAGATTGCGATAGACGGCTTGGCCTTGGGCGGCCACGGCGTTGGACGGGTTGATGGACAGGTCTGCTTCGTGGCATACGGCGTGCCGGGCGACCTGTTGCGCGTGCGGATCGTGCGCCGGACGAAGGCGGTGTTATGGGGCGCGATCGAAGAAATCGTATCGCCGTCACCAGACCGCGTGCCGCCGGTTTGTCCATACTTCGGACGGTGCGGCGGCTGTTGCTGGCAACATATCGCGTATCCCGTTCAGGAACATTGGAAGCAACGGATCGTCGCCGAGACGTTGCGGCGGATCGGGGGCGTCGAGACGACCATCGATTGGATATCGGACCCGTCCAAGCAGTTCGGTTACCGCACGCGCGCCCGGTATCACGCCGCAGGCGGCTCGCTGGGTTTTCTGGCCCCAGGTTCGCATACCGTCTTGGGTATCGAGCATTGTCCGCTGTGCCACGACCGGCTGAACGCCGCGTTTGCGCTCATACGCGAACTGCCCCAAAAAGCGGACGTGGAAGTCGTGGCCAATCCCGATGGCGGCGAAGTCCTGGTATGGACCGAGTCGTCGGCAATACGTGCGGCGTTTCCGAAAACGGCCTCGTTCATGTTCGATGGCGTGCCCATCGTGAACGGGTGCTTTTCGCAGGCGAGCTTGCACCTGAACCGCCTTCTGACACGCGTCGTAGACGAAACCATCGGCGAGGCATCGAGTCTGCTGGACCTCTACTGCGGTAATGGGAATCTGTCGCTTCAGCGCGCGAACACGACCCGTGTGATGGGCATCGATCACGACCATCGCGTGATTGAAGCCGTAGGGAAATTGGGGATGGGCATGTACATGGCCGGTGACGAAGCCGCCTTTTGTGAGGCGCTACGGCAGCCGTGGGATGTCGTCTTGCTGGACCCGCCACGAACGGGCGCGAAGGCGATCATGGCCAGCCTCGGCGAAGCCGCGACATGCGCCATCGTATACGTCTCGTGCGACCCGGCGACGCTGGCCCGCGACGTCAAAATGCTCGCCGTCCATGGCTGGAAGCCGGTGCGCGTAACCGCCCTCGACCTCTTTCCGCACACGTACCATGTCGAAACCGTGTGCCGCCTCGAACGCTGAAAGCCGCAAAGGCGCGAAGAATGCACCGTACTCCTAGAGCTAGGAGTTAGGAGTCATTCTAACTTCTAACTTCTAACTCCTAACTCCTAACTCCTAGCGCATGTTCAATTCACTTGTACGGCGATCTTTTTCGGCATGGACTTTTCAGCCTTTGGCAGGTGGAGCGTCAGGACGCCATTCTTGGCTTCGGCGCGAATCTTCTCCTGGTCCACGCGGTCGCTCAACTGGAACTGCCGGAAGAAATTCGCTAATTGGAACTCGGTGTAGATGGCCGTCTCGGGCAAGGCCGCCTTCGACTTGCAAGACAACGTCAACACGTCGTTCTCGACGCGGACATCGACGTCTTCCTTGGCGACTCCGGGCAGGTCTACGATGACCGCAAGCCCGTCCTCGACTTCGTAAATGTCTACCGGGGGCGTCAGCGTGCGCGTTTCAGTCGGCGCTGTTTGCCGTTGTTGAGGAACTGTGGTTTCTTTCATGGCGTGCATCTCCTTATACCCTACTGCGCGGAGCAGTATGACCCTTAAGCTACCTTGACGGTGATTTGTTTCGGTTTGGCCGCTTCGGACTTCGGCAACGTAATCAGCAGCAGCCCGTCTTTGTACTGAGCCGATACCTTGTCGCCATCGACCTCGACGGGCAGCGTGATTGCACGGGCAAACTTGCCGACGCCGCGTTCATTGCGATGAAACGCCTCCGGTTTGACGTCGGACGCGATCGCTTGCTTCTCGCCGGTGACGGTGAGCGTGTCGCGGACGACCGAGATCTCGAGCGAAGCCGGATCAATGCCTGGCGCCAGCCCTTCGACGTACAAGTTGTCCTTGTCTTCGCTGACGTTCATCAGCGGATACGCCCGTGCCGCCGTCCCGGGCAAGAACGCCGCACGCCCGAACGCCGGACGACGGCAATCGTGTCCCGATTGCTCGAATGTGCGTTGTACTTCGCGCCGGAGCGCTTCCATCTCTCGGAAGAGATCCCAAGTTGCGTATGTCATTGCCAATTCCTCCTTCAAAAGTTTTCTTCGAGTTGCTTGAACCATTTCAACTGTCAATCGAGTAAAGGCAACTCATGTGCCAAGATGGGCATGCACAGGCCAAGCTTCACGCAACATATTGATAAACAATAGGTTATGCCCCATACGACGCATTGCTGGCCGCCAAAACTATTCGTCGGGTCATTTCATTCCCGGACGCCGCTGTTTCAAGATGCAGCATGGGGACGGGTAGGCGCCTTGACTCGTACCGAGGGCGTGTGATGGAATACCTTCCTGCAAAACGGAGGATTTTGGGATGGACAAGATCAAGGCGATCCAATATATTCTGGACAAGTGCATCGTCGCGGTGGTCCGGGCAGATTCCGGCGGCGACGATTTGGTGCGTGTGATCGAGGCGATCGCTGCGGGCGGCGTGCATTGCATCGAAGTGACGATGACGACGCCCGGCGCGCTCGAGTGCATCGCGACCGCCTCGAAAAAGCTGGCTGGCGCGGATGTGCTCCTGGGCGTGGGAACGGTGCTCGACCCGGAGACGTGCCGGAGCGCGATCTTGGCCGGGGCCGAATACATCGTCGCGCCGACGCTGTCAGCGGCGACGATTCAGATGGCCCGGCGATACGGCGTCCCGATGATCGCCGGGGCCTACACGCCCACCGAGATCCTTAGCGCATGGGAACAAGGCTCGGATTTCATCAAGGTCTTTCCGGCCAACATCGGCGGCCCGGAATACATCAAGGCCCTCAAGGGACCGCTGCCGCAGATTCCGCTCGTGCCGACTGGCGGCGTCGAACTCGAAAACATCGGCGCGTTCCTCAAGGCGGGCGCATCGGCCTTCGCAGTCGGCGGCAACCTCGTCAACAAGAAACTCATCGAAACGCGCGATTTCGCAGCGATGACGGCAAACGCAAAGCGATTCGCGGAAGCCGTCCGCATCGCGCGTTGCGATGTCCGTATTGCGTCCTGAGAGTTTGGTAATCACAGTACCGCTGGCTTCAGCCGGTAGAAGAACAGGCGCAATCTCGATACGAAAGGACACCGGCTAATGCCAGCGGTACTCCCGCGCCGAACTTTCACGACCTCGGAGATCTCTGGGTTGTGGGCGAAGTCCACGTTGGACAATCTTTGCGGCGCTTCGCTATACTGTTGCGTACTGGAGCAAGCGTTGGCCATGGGGCGGCGAGAAGAGTCATGAAACGGATAATGGTAACCGGTGGCGCAGGGTTCATCGGGTCGCATTTCGTCAAGTATCAACTCGATATCTATCCCAATATTCAGGTCGTCAATTTCGACAAGCTTACCTATGCCGGCAACCCCGACAATCTGAAAGGCGTGGACGAGTCGCGCCATACGTTCGTCAAGGGCGATATCGCGGACGCGGTGGCGGTCCGGCAGGCTATGGACGGCTGTGACGCGGTTGTGAACTTTGCGGCGGAAACGCATGTCGATCGGAGCATCGCGGGCGCTTCGGAGTTTATCGACACGGATGTGCGCGGCGTGTACAACATCGTCGAGGCTGCGAAGACGCTGGGGACGTCGCGCGTGCTGCTGGTATCGACCGATGAGGTCTACGGCAGCATCGCGGAAGGCTCGTTCAAGGAATCGGACCCGATCAACCCGCGCAACCCGTATTCGGCGAGCAAGGCGGGGGGCGAGCTGATCGGCCGCTCGTATTTCCACACGTTTGGCCTGCCGGTCATTATCACGCGTGGGTCGAACACCTATGGTTCGCATCAGTATCCCGAAAAAGTTTTACCGTTGTTTGCAACGAATGCGATCGACCACCTGCCGCTGCCGCTGTACAAGGGGGGCGAACACAACGTCCGCGATTGGCTGTACGTCTGGGACCATTGCAGCGGGATCGACCGCGCGTTACGCCATGGCGAGCCGGGCGAGGTCTACAATGTCGCCGGGGGCAACGAACGCGAGAATATCGTGCTGACGCGCCGGATCCTCGAATTGTGTGGGCGCGGCGAGGATTTGATCAAGCTCGTGCCCGACCGGCCGGGTCACGATAAGCGCTACTCGATCGACGCGTCGAAACTGAGAGCGCTCGATTGGCGTCCAACGATGGACTGGGACGAGGGCGTCGCGCTCACGGTGCGCTGGTACCAGGAGCATGAGTCGTGGTGGCGCCCGATCAAGACCGGCGAGTATCTTGAATACTACAAGCGGCAGTATGGTGCGTCCGCAAAGTGATAACTCCTGTGGCCGATGGGCTGCGGGTCGTGGTGGACAACGATTGTTGAGGAAACACGCGGTATGAATTTCGTAACAAAAGCCTATCTCATGCAGCATTTGATCTGGTGGCGGCTTACGTGGGCGAGGCGCAATACGAAACGTCGGCACTTGGTCGCCGGCAATCCCAAGTTTATGGGCGCGCGCGACGCGGTCGCCTTGATCCGCGACGGCGACGTCATCGCCACTTCGGGCATCGCGGGCAATCAGCGCGCATCGATCCTGTACTGGGCCATCAGCGAAGTCTTCGATGAAACCAAACATCCCGCCAACCTGACGCTGTTATGCACGGGTGGACAGGGCGGGCGCGGCAAGGTGCCCGGCAGCATGGAAGAGCTTGGCGTCGAAGGGCTGTGTACGCGGCACGTGGCTGGCCATCAGGAAACGTTCAAGTCGATTCTCCGGCTCGCGGAGAAAGGCAAGTGCGAGATTCAGTGTCTGCCGCAGGGCGTGGTTGCGCTCTTGATCGAAGCGCAGGGGCGCGGCGAGGACTCGCTCCTGACGTCCACGGGCGTCGGCACGTTTCTGGATCCGCGCATCGGGCCTGGCTCGCATATCTTCGATCCCAATGCGGAGCAGTTGATCGAGGTCGTGGGCGGCCAACTGCGCTATCGCGTGCCGAAGATTACGGTGGCCATGTTCGGCGCGCCGTCGGCGGACCGGGAAGGCAACATCTATCTGCGCAATGCGGCCATCATCGGCGAGACTTTCGATATTGTCCGCGCGGCGCGGCGCAACGGCGGAAAAGTCATCGTGAACGTTGGACGCGTCGTCGGCAAGCCCGAAGGCGACCTTATCATTCCGGCGCGGGACGTCGATGCCATCGTAGTCGATCCGCATTGCGAACAGTCCGTGTCGATCAAGCACCGCAGGTACTGGCCGATGCTGACGACGCACAGCAACATGCCCATGGACGCGGCCGTCGAACGACTCCGCTATGTCAACACGTTTCTCGGCATTACGCCGCGCCGCACCGCGCTCGACGATGTCTTGGCGCGGTTCGCGGCCCTCGTCTTTTCGGAGAATGTCAAGAGGGGATCATACGTCAATATCGGCACAGGCCTGCCCGAAGAAGCATGCCGGATGCTGTATGAGGCGAGCCTGCTCAAAGAGGTGACCGTGTTCACCGAGAGCGGCGTGATCGGCGGGTTGCCGGCTCCAGGCGTGTTCTTCGGCGCGTCGGCCTGTCCGAAGAAGATGGTCACGTCGCCGGAGATCTTTCGCATGTGCGCGACGAAACTTGACGTGACCATGCTCGGCGTGCTCGAAGCGGACAGCGAAGGCAACGTCAACGTGTCGAAGCGCGGCAACGGCCCGAAGAATTACGTCGGCCCCGGCGGTTTCATCGACATCACGACGGGCGCGAAGATGGTCATCTTCGTGACGACGTGGATGGCACGGTCGGTGATCGCCATCGAGAATGGCAAGATCGCCATCAAGCAGCCTGGACCGGCCAAATTCGTCGACAAGGTCGCCGAGATCACGTTCAGCGGCAAGCAGGCCCTTAAGGCAGGCAAGCAGGTCTTCTATGTCACCACGGTAGGCGTCTTTCACCTGACCGAACGCGGCATGGAACTCGTTGGCGTGATGCCGGGCGTGGACATCCAGCGTGACATTCTGTCGACGTCGCCGATGAAAATCGTGTTGCCCGAGGCGGGACAGGTCCCGGTCGTCGACGAGAGCGTCGTCACCGGAAAGGGTTTCAAACTCAGTTACAAGTAGTCAGTAGATAGAAGACGGTGGTCTGGTTTTCTGTAGTTTATTCTCGGATAATCGAATTATGTTTGCATTTCTGCGGGGTACGGTCGCGCGCAAAACGGCGGACCATATCGAACTTGATGTCAACGGCGTCGGGTACGAGTTATGCGTGCCGGACGGCGTCGCGCGCAAGTTGGTCGTGAATCAAGATGCGACGTTGCTCACGCATTGCCATATCCGCGAGGATTCCTTTCAGATCTTCGGATTCTTGCGCGAGGAAGAGCGCGGCGTCTTCCGTACGCTGCTGGGGATCACGGGGATCGG
>CAIYET010000187.1 GCA_903925285.1 Candidatus Hydrogenedentota bacterium
GGATTGGTGAAAGCGGCGCATTGTTCGGCGACATTGGCTCCTTTTACGTCGCCGGAGTGGATCATCACGCGGTAGCGGAACGTCATGGCCTTGTTCGCATCGAGGGTGAAGTCGCCGTTCTCCTTCTTGTCGCTCTTTTCGGTGAAATAGGAGAGGCCGAAGCAATTAGCGCCGTTCAGCCCGTAATCGCGGATATGCCACGTGGTCGGGTAGCGCAAGTTCTTCGGATAGTCGAACACGGCGATGCCGATCGCGCCGACACCATCGACCACACCCGAGTAATCGGTCCAGGGCGACGGTTTGCCCCAGCATTCCTTCATGCCATGCGCACCGGAGGCGTTTGTAATAACGCCCTTCTTGCTCGTTTCAGTCAGGTCGGGCCGGATACGGAACGCGATGAGGCCGCCTTCCTTCGTGTCCTTGAATAGGGCCGAACCATACGCGGCGGTGAACGTCACCGTTTCATCGAAGAGGCGCGCGCCAGCGGGCGTTGCGTAGAAACGATACTCGCGTTCCTCGGCGATGACCGGCTTGTGGTCCTTGTCCTGCCACGTATCCTTGGCTTTGACCCAGCCAAACGCATCGCCCGCGCCGAACGTCACCTCGTCGCTATGCTGGAAACCGGCTCGCTCGCCCGTTTCGTCCCAGCAATCCGCACCATTGATGTCGCCATACGAGGTCCAAATGCCCTTGTGGTGGACGTGATCCTTACTGATCGTTTCCGTCGGGTCCATGGGCCAATTGCGGGTGATCGAGGTCTTCCCTTCCGCATAGACCGGCCACAGGAACGGCTTACGATTCTCGTTCGAATAATTGTATACGGTGAAAGGCTCGCCGTTAACGGTAACATCGAGTTTGTCGCCATCCGCCTTTGTGATGTTCACCTTTGGCGCGACCTTCTCTTTCAAGACTTTCACTTCGCAATCGAGCTTCTCTTTCGCGCCAATCGCGTCGACGATAAACACGAGTTCGCCATTGGCGATGGTCGCCGGGAACACTTTTTTGCAGTTCGGAGCGACGACCTGTACCGCACCATCCGGCACGGGACCGTCATACGCCACCGAGACGGGTACGAACTGGCCCGCCACATCGCCGCCCGTCACGACAAGTTTGCGTCCATCCAACACGCCGCGCGCAAGGCTTCCGCGCCGGTTCTGCGCCGACGCCACGCCCATCGCCAGAACAAGCACTGCCAGGATTCCGATTGTCTTCCGCATGATTTGCCCTTTCCTTCGCTTTGATTGCTTTCACTCCACCACGACCTGAAACACGCCCGAAGTAACCGCACCCGACTGGTCGGTGACCGTCAGGGTCGCTTCGTAGCGTCCCGGCTTTTCATAGGCATGCAATGCCCGAATATTGGACGCATGCTTGCCATCGCCGAACTCCCATTGCGCCTTCTTGATGAACGGCTCGGGGTCGTACGATATCCCGTATCCTGCCACAAACGACCCGCCGAGGGAAACCGGCAAACGGCCCGCCGGCGCCCGGAGCACCTCCGGTGCGTTGAACGCTTCCTGCTTGCCAACCTGCGTTTTCAGCTCGCGCATGGCCCGCAGTACGGCGACGGGGCACTGGCCCACCAGCACATCGGCAATCGCCTTGATGCTCGCGTCGCACATCGTCGGATCGCAATAGGCCGCTACGATACCATCGGCTTCCGCGAGGTCTACCAACGGACGCGGATAGCCCAGCCAAATCACAACGACCCGTGCGCCAAGCGCCTTCAACTCACGGACTAGACGTATCTCGCCCTGCTGCCGTTTCATCGGCCCCAACACGCAAACGATCGTCCCCAGTCCCTTGGCGCCCCTCGTGATGCGAGAAATCTCAAAGTCTTCAATGTCGCCCAATTGTTTCGCGGTCTGAATGTTCTGCTCGATCACCTGCTTGAGACGCTTCTTCAAGAGAGTCGTGAGCGCGTCCACACCGTATACGCCCGTAACGCCGACTGGCGTTGACCGGCCACGAACCAACGGCAGGATATTGCCCCTGTTCTGAAGTATCGTGATCGAGCGGCGCTCGACCTCATAGGCCTCTTTGCTGTAGCGGTCGCTCTTTTCCAGCGTCGCCGCTTTGTCCGCGCCAGCGCACTTGCGTTCAGCCAAACCATGATCCTTCTTCAGACGGACGACACGCGCGTACGCCGCGTCGACAACCGCGCGGTCCAACGTCCCGCCTTCGACCGCCATGGCCACCGCCTCGACGGCGCGCGACACCTTCTGGCCCGTCTCGGTCCAGTAGATCATGTCCGCCCCAGCGCGCAACGCCATGATGGCGGCCGACGCCGGATCGAATTGACGTTGGATGTCCGGCCCGTCCATAGGCCCCGCCACAACGACGCCCTCATACTTGAGTTCGCCGCGCAGCAGATCGTGGATGACGGCCTGCGAGAGACAGGCGGGCGGGCTGGCGGTATCGAGCGTGGGAACCAACGTGTCGCCGACATGAATCAGAGGCGCGCCGTGTTCGATGGCCCGCCGGAACGGCAGCAGGTCCTGTTCCATCAGATGGACCTTCGGAGTCAGCAACGTCGCCGGCGAATTACCGGTGCGATTGCCACCCCCGCCCGGAAAGCCCATGGGCATCGAGAGGATCTCGTTATCCTTGAGCGTATCCAGAATCGTTCCGGCGACCTCCGCGGCAAAGCGCGGATCGCTGCCCAGATTGTCGACGCTGCCCAACGCGCTCGGAAGCGTCGGCGCAAGATCGAGCCGCGGCCCGAGATTCAAGTTGAACCCCATGATGCTAAGATGCTCGGCGGTCAGTTTGGCGAGTTGGCCCACGGCGCTAAGATCCGTCGAGGCGGCGAGCGAAAGCAACGTCGGCAGTTGAACGAACTGGATCTGAAATAAATGTTGCCGTTGCGGCAAGTCGTACAACTGAGTCCCGATCAGAAACGGCAAACCAACTTGCTTCTCGATACCGCGCAACTGCGCGATATACTCCGCCGCGTCGCGCGGTTGGACCACGACCGGAATGACCACCCCGCCCGGCGCATAAGTTCGCAGAAATGCCGACTCATCCTGCTGCGGCCCATACAACCCATGCAACGTGACCATCATGAGCTGCGCGACGCGCCCGCGCAATAACGCCGCTTCCTGCTTCGGACCCGGCGGTGGCCCGACCGGCTTGGCGCCCGGTGAAGCGGGCGTCGTCGCCGCTGCGCGCCCCGGCGGCGCATTCACCGTGCCTGCAAGCCCCGAACCACTTTGCTGCGCCCGAGCCGATAACGCCACGAGGAGGATTACAGTGAGCGCGATGACCCCGCGCACGCCAAGCCTGTTCATCGCAAAAGCCTCCATGGAGACATCTCCATCTTTTCCAACGATTGTAACAGAGCCTGTCACATGTGCGCTAACCGCACTTCACATGCTCGTTGGGAAAGTAATACTTGAACCAGATTGGCCGATGAACTAAAGTATAGATGTTCGTCGCTATCGCACCCGACGAACATCATGCGCCGAACGCAGAAGGGAGGAATGCGGGAATGTTGACGAAAACGTACATATTCAGACGTGTGTGGTTTCTTTGCCTTGTTTTGAGCGTCCACTCACTGACCGTTGCGCGGGGAGAGTTCTTCATCCAGAGGTTGACCGATGGCGCGATTAACCCAGAACCAGCCGAATTCACCGCGGTTGGCGAAAACGTCTTCTTCGCAAGCACAAACCACGCCGAATCACGCCCGCTGTGGAGGACCGACGGTACGCCTGCAGGAACGACGTTGGTAAGAAACGATCTCTGGGTTCATGACTTCGCGGCGGTGGGTGGCGCGCTCTTGTTCTTGAACGACGACAGTGTCGGAGAGACCGTATGGCGCTCCGACGGCTCGGCGGCCGGTACAGTAATGCTTGGAGTCCCCTCTCCTGCTGACCGCGGCAATTCACGCGAAGTGCTGGCGGTTGGAGACCTCTATTATTGGGCGTCCGACGATGGAACCCATGGGCTCGAACTCTGGCGAAGCGATGGCACGAGCCCCGGAACCTTCATGGTTAAAGACATCAATCCTTCCGGCTCATCAGATCCCTCTTGCTTCATGGCCCTCAACAACATACTCTATTTCGCGGCCGACAATGGTACGGGGCGCAAAATGTGGCGGACAGACGGTACACAAGCCGGAACGTACCTCGTTTCATCGATCGAACCTGTCAAGAAGGGTAATCACCCGTTTGCGGTGTTGAACAATGTGCTGTACTTCGCTGTTCCGGGCGATCCAAGCATTCGCGAGGTCGCACTATGGCGATCGGATGGCACATTAGCCGGAACCTACAAGGTGGTGCGTGTAACTTGGGATCTCGGGGCCGCAGGACCCGCCGAATTCCGTACTGTTGGGAATCTGCTCTATTTTGTTGCTACGCAATCACCATTCAACCCCCAGGGCCAGCTCTTTCGGAGTGATGGCAGCGCTCAGGGCACCTACGTATTGAACGGTAACGTTGTCGAGGCGGTACCGCCAGTTTCACTGGGCAGCTATTCTTATTTTGGCGGGCAGGAAGTGACTGGAGAAACTTACGGCCAAGGCATCTTGTGTCGAACCGATGGCACTGTCGGCGGTACCGCAATCATTCAACGCACTGGCGCCTATAGCCCGGTTGGACAGGTGGGCGTTCTCGGCGCTACGATCTTCTTTTCCAGCGAAGGCCCCGCCATTTGGAAGACGGATGGTTCACCAGAAAGCGCGGTGCAATTCTTGTCGGGCCTTTCCGGAATCCTCAAGTTTACTGCATGCAACGATAAGCTGTTCTTTTGGGCAAACGACGGCATCCACGGCGAAACACCTTGGGTGATATGGGAACACACGCTTCGCATCTTCCTCGTTACGGCGCCGCGATGGGTCGAAATCGGTTCCCCGCTCTCGCTGGAAGTTCGTATCAGCGGGGCTGTCGATCCCGTATTCTACCAATGGGCTCGTAACGGGACGGATATACCCGATGCGACGCAATCCACATATCGTGTCGATTCTACCGGTCAAGGCGACGGTGGGAGTTATGTTTGCCGCGTTACCGATGCCGTGGGTTCCGACGAGTCGCCGCCGATGGTTGTCGATATAGTCGAAGTCGGAAGTCTTCCGATCGATGGTCTCGTAGGAACAATCCTGCTTGTCGGAGTTCTCGCGGCGGTAATTGGGAGGCGCGCCAAGCGTCTGTGACGGCGACGCCACACCAAACGAGATTCTTAGTACTGCGGTTCCGTTCACTTCCTGGCGGCTTCATGCAAAACCTCTCTTGGGACGGTTGACAATCGTTAGCGCATTGTGAATCCTGTCTATGCCAATCAGGAAAGGAACAGCCATGAAAATCGTCGTGTTCAACGGAAGTCCGCGCGGTTCGCGCAGCAATACCCATACTATCGTGACGCCATTTCTCGAAGGCGCGCGCGAGGCCGGAGCCGAAACCGAGAATATCTTTCTGGTCGACAAGAACATCCATCATTGCCGCGGTTGTTACGTATGTTGGATAAAGACGCCTGGACGGTGCGTCATCGACGACGACATGACCGGCTTGCTCGCAAAAATGGCGTGGGCCGACATGATCGTGTTCGCCACCCCCCTGTATGTCGACAACGTCAGCGGCATCATGAAACAATTCCTCGACCGCCTGATTCCCACAGCCGACCCGCATTTCCTCAAAGACGAAAACGGCGAGTGCAAACACCTCCCGCACGAAGGGCTGCTGGAAGCCAAGGATTTCGTAGTCATATCCAACTGCGGATTTCCGGAGTCCAGCCATTTTCAGGTGCTGCGCCTGTACTTCCGCCGCATGATCCGCAACGTCTGCGGACGACTTGTCGGCGAAATCTACCGAACCCAAGGCGAACTGTTCCCCCTCAAAGCACCGGGACTCAGTACCATCCTCGACGCGTACCGCGAACAAGTACGCCAAGCAGGCCGCGAACTCGTCGAGACCGGCGTCATCTCCGAAGCCACCTCCACCCAGCTCGAACAACCGCTCATTCCCGAAGCCCTATATATCGACGGCGCAAATCGCTGGTGGGACAAAAATATTGCCAATTGTAGATTGTAGATTGCAGATTGTGCGGGTGGATCACCGCCGCGATCGAGCGGTCTTGAGAGATGCGATGGACATAGCGAGGATTTCGTTCGCCTCGCTCAGAAGATCCTTGACGAGCGCCTCTTTGACCTGTCCGGCGTCCACAAGCAATTCAACCTAGAAACGGCAGTTGAACCACGAATCACACGAATCACACGAATGGGCAGGACTCACAAGTTGCTGCACGGCAGGCTCTTCCGACTGGCTTTGGCA
>CAIYET010000188.1 GCA_903925285.1 Candidatus Hydrogenedentota bacterium
CCTGACTCCTGAATTCCTTTTTCATCCTTCAACCTTCATCCTTAAGAATGATATGATATGAATCCGAAAACGCCCGCCCAACTTGGGAGAGACTCGACATGGATTTTCGTTTGAGCGATGAGCAGATTGAATTTCAACAAATGGTGCGGAAGTTCGCGCGCAACGAGATCGCTCCCTTAGCCGCAATAATCGATGAGGAAGAACGTTTCCCGTTCGAGTCGTTCAAGAAGATGGCGGACTTGGGACTCTTGGGGATTTGCGTTCCCGAAGAATACGGCGGCGTGGGACAGTCCATCTTGACATTCTGCGTCGTGCTGGAAGAAATCGCGTACGCCTGCGCGGCCACTGCGATGAGCTATACCGTGTCGTCGGCCTTGTGCGGACATAACCTGGCCACAAACGCCTCGGAAGAACAGAAACGGCGCTATTTGCCCGAACTCGCTTCGGGGCGGAAGATTTTCTCGATCGCGATGACGGAACCGGGCGCGGGATCGGATGTGCTCTCGATGCAGACTTTCGCCGAGCGCAAAGGCGACGAGTATGTCATCAACGGCAGCAAGACGTTTATCACGAACGCGCCGGTGGCGGAAGTGTTTCTCGTGTATGTGCGTACGGACCGCGCCGCGGGACCGCGCGGACTGAGCCTGCTGATTGTCGAGAAAGGCGCGCCGGGGTTCACCATCGGCCAGCCCTTCAAGAAGATGGGGATGCATGGGTCGCCGACATCGGAGATTTTCTTCGGCGATTGCCGCGTGCCAGTCGAGAACCTGGTGAAGGGCGAGAACCAAGCATTGGGAATTTTGTTGGGCGGGCTTGATTTCGAGCGAACGGCAGGCTCGCCGCTGGGTATCGGCGCTGGGAGATGTGCGCTAGATATGTGCGTGGCCTATGTGAAAGAGCGCAAGCAGTTCGGTCAGCCGTTGATGATGTTCGAGATGATCCTCGAGAAGCTCGCCAATATGAGCATGGAAATCGAGGCGGCCCGGCTCCTGGCCCACAAGGCGGCGTGGATGTGCGACCAGGGCATTCGATGCAGCGCCGAGGCGTCGCATGCGAAACTGTTCGCGACCGAGATGGGCATGCGTGTGGCCTCCGAGGCCGTCCAGATTTTCGGAGGCTATGGTTACATGCGCGAGTACGGCATCGAGCGGATGTTTCGCGATGCGAAGGTCGGCGGGATTATCGCCGGCACGTCGGAAGTGCAGCGCCTCATCATTGCACGCGAAATCATCAAGCGGTCCATGTCGTAAGAAGGAATTAAGGAGCCATCATGATCGACCGAGTACTGTGTCTGGCCGGCGTGCTGCTGACCACCGGCGTCTGTGTTGCTATGGATGCGCCGACGACGCGGCTGATGTCGGTCAACGGGAACAAGTTTATCGACGTGGACGGACGCCACGTCGTCCTTCATGGCATCGCCGTTATCGAGAAATCGAAAGCGCACGGCTATCTCGGCAGCGAGACCGCCGAGGACTTTGCGAACTTGCGGGATTGGGGATTCAACTGCATCCGACTCGGTATGACCTGGGACGCCGTCGAGCCGGAACCGGGCAAGTTCAACGACGATTTCCTGCGCGGGCTTGATCGGCGCATCGCTTGGGCGCGCGACAACGGGATCTATGTCTTTCTCGACATGCACCAGGATCTGTTCAGCGTCAAGTACTCCGACGGCGCGCCCGCTTGGGCCACGCTCGATGGCGGCATGCCGCACCTCGGCGAAAGCGCCGTCTGGAGCGACGCCTATTTCACAAGTCCCGCCGTCCAGACTGCGTTCGACAATTTCTGGGCCAACGCACCTGCTCCGGACGGCGTGGGCGTCCAGGAGCATTACGCGCGCGCCTGGCGGCATGTCGCCGAACGGTATGCGAACGATCCAACCGTCATCGGCTATGACCTCATGAACGAGCCGTTCGCCGGCAAGCAGGTAGTCCCGGCGCAGTTGTCGATCATGTCGAAACTGGCTGAGGTTCTCTCCGGCAAGTGGGGCAAGATCGTTTCCGTGCCCGAACTCGTCGCCAAATGGAGCGAGACCGCAGGCCGTAGCGAAATTCTCAAAGCGATAGGCGACACCGAGACCTACAAGCAAATCATTGAAGTTCCGCAGCCGATATTCCAGGAATTCGACCGGACCAAGCTTATGCCGCTGTTCCAACGCGTCACGGACGCCATCCGTCAGGTGGACAAGCGCCACCTCATCTTTCTCGAAACCTCCATGGCGTCGAACATGGGCGTCTACAGTGCCATCGAACCGGTCAAAGGGCCGGACGGCAAGCGCGATCCCTTTCAGGCGTATGCCCCGCACGGCTACGACCTCGTTACCGATACCCCGGACGTTGCCACGCCTTCCAACGCGCGGGTCGAGATGATCTTCTCGCGTCATGACGAGACGGCCAAACGCCTGGCCATGCCCATGCTCGTTGGCGAATGGGGCGGGTTCGGCGGTGTTCCCAATGCCGCGCCCGCCGCCCAATTCATCGTCTCCCTTTTCGAGAAACTCCTGTGTAGCGAGACCTACTGGGCGTTTGCGAGAGACTTGCCGCAGGTCTCGGCGTTTGCCGCGCTCGAGCGGCCTTATCCCGCAGCCGTGGCCGGTACAATCCTCGAATACCGCACGGACTTCGCAAACCACAAGTTCACCTGCGCTTGGAACGAAAGCGCAACCATCACCGCACCGACGCGCATCTACCTTCCCGATGAATTCTTCTCAGGAAAGGAAAAGGTCAACCTTGCGCCAAAAGGCGTCGACTTCCAGATCGAGCACGCGAGGGAAGGTTCCCGCAACGTATTTCTGGTGATTCCGCCGACAGGCGCAAACAACGAACGCCGCCTAAGCGTCAATTGAACCTAAATCAGGTTCCTGCGGGTGCAGGCTATTATTTCAGTACGATCCTGATGCCGGGCGCCGAGTCGCCGCCTGGTGAGAGCGATAGTTCGTGTTTGGGGCCTCCGTCGCTATCGACGTCGGCGACTTGGGCGCGGAATCGGAAACTCGAGCCTGCTTCGAGCGCCAACGGCTTGGCGAGCGCGGCGGGAAATGCGGCTTCGTAGATCGTACGTCCGGTTTCGCGGCGCACGGCAAGTTTCACGTCTTTGTTGACGGTCTCCGCCGACATGCCTTCGCCGAGGTACAGGAAGACTTCCGGGCCTGCCTTGGTGAGCGATAGGCCCCATGCCCAATTGTCGATGCCGAACTCGATGGCGTCGTTCAGCCATACGATGTCGCCGGCATAGGGCTGGCAATGCTCGTTATCGACGATTTCGAATGCCACGTACAGGTGCTGGTCGTCCCACATGGCACGGCATTGGCCGCTGAGGTCGGCGGGCGTGTATTCACCCTTGCCGAACCCGCCTGGATAGGTGAGCGCAATGGGTGTAGCCCCTTTCCACTCATCGAGTACGCCATCGATGAGGACCGCGCCCTGTGCGTGCGCGGCTTGAGCGACGGGTACCAGCGGCATCTCGATAATTAAGTCCACGGGCGTGCCGAATGAGGTGTTGGCGTACCGCGTCTTGAACGAGGGCACGGGAAAACGTACTGCGTCAGGACAGTCCGCGGCAACATGAAACGTCACATCGACGCTCGCATTTGCCGCGACGCTGTAGTCCTTCGCGAGCGGCTCGACCTTCCACCCGCCCGGCACTTCGCATGCGATGGACGAATCGAAGGCTCTGTCGAAGGGGTTTTGAATGCGGATCGTGACATCGCGGTCGAAGGGTTGGCCATAGGGTATGGGAATGTCGTCGCAGAATACCAGGCTATGGTTAATGTTGTACAGTTCGGCGAGATGGGCGTTCGTGCATACGGCGGACGGCAGGACCGCGCCCGGTTTGGTTACCAACCAGTCCACCTGTTCTCCACGCACGCGGACGAGCAGGTAGTGGTTGAAGTTGCCGAGGTCGTCGGAGCCTTTGCCAAACGAGGCGGCGCCCCCACAGATGGCGTAATGCACGCCGTCGCGGACACCGAAATCCCGATAGCAGTGGAGGTGTCCCGCGAAGACCGCACGGACCGGATGGCCGTGCATGATGTCCGCGAGATACTTCCAGCGCGTTTCAAAGGTTTCGTCGAATTTCCGTGGGTCATCGTGGTCCGTGAAATAGGGTTGATGAAGGAACAGGAAGATGTTGCTTGCTTTGGTGGCATCGAGTTCCTGCTTGAGCCATGCGACCTGCCCATCGGAGAGACGGTCGGGCGCGTCCACCTCTTCGCTGTCCAGGACGATGAACCGCGAATTGCCGTACGAGAAGGCGTAGCGCGTAGGCCCCATCCGCTCTTGCCAGAGTTGCTCCGACAAGATGTCCGAAATGTCGTGATTGCCCGGCGCGGCGAAATAGGGCGGCTTGCACTGCGCGATGGTTTCCTGGAACAAGTCCCATTGAGGCGGCAAGCCTTGCGCCGAGCCACCCAGAACGATGTCGCCCACTTCGACCACGAAGGCGGGCTTGACCGTGTTCCACTCGCGGATCATTTGCTTGAACATGTCGGTTTGAAAAACCAATGGCTTGTTCGATTGCGAGTCGCCGGTGACGACGAAATCGAACGACGTGGGCGCGACCGGCGGCGTTTGTTCGAGCAGGGCCAGCGATTTCGCGATGACCGGTTCCGCGTGGGCCGAAGCCGCTATGGCGAACGAGAACAGAGCGCCAAGCAGCAATGTTAGGCCGACGGATACGCGATGTATTCTCATGACTGAATTCCTCCACTTATTTCGACGATCCAGCGCACCCAGCACGATGCCCGCAATCATTGAGCACGTGCACCGGAGCAGGGCCAAAATGGACAATCCATTCTTTAACATCCCAACACTCCTAAATAGACCGTCCGTATCGTACCATGCCATCGGGTCTCGATACACGATTTTGAGACAACCCTCTACTATATAGCCCACGGCATGGCAGTCCGGAGAGGGGTTCGGAGGCATGGAAGTTGGCGCGTGGCAAGGGGTAACGTGAGGTGTGGGCGGTTGCACGAGGCGTTACGGATTCACCGCAGAGAACGCAGAGAACGCAGAGGGGCGCTGAGGAAGTAATAGGGTAAGGAGAAGGGTAAGGCGGTTTTGGGAACTGTGACTGAGAGGTCTGAAGAAGAGCGGATTTGCGGAACGAGGATGGTTCTGTTGACAAATGCCCATATTGTTTTGCCCTAAATGCATTATGAGCAATTGATGGAGAGTGTTTAATTTGATCCCTGCCGCCCGCATCTCAAGCATCTTGGCACAGAGGGCGCTTCCCGCTATTCCCTGTACTTCCCCTTCCCGCGTTCTTGACAGGCCTATGCTTCGACCTCGGTGAAATTCGGGAAATAGCGGTACACTCTGCGATACTTCTCCCGTTCCTCTTCGGGTAGCCAGTCGGGGGAGACCAATTCCTTGTCCAATAGGCGCATTTCCAGCCACGTCAGGACTGGGGATTCGATAAGATATGCGGTGTTATCGGAGCAGATGAATTCGAGATCCTTGAAATGGTCTTCGACGGACAATTTCTCGCGGTCTTTCCCGTCAAGGAAGATGCCGCCAACCGTGAGCATTTGCGTGCTATCCGCATAGTGGAAATTGAACAGTTGATCGTACCCAATCCTTGAACTGGAAGGCTGAGGCGCTCCTCGGGCGCTCAATGTCTCAAGAATCTCATTATGAACGATTTCTCGACAGGCATTAGCCATTCCCCACTTGCTCAAATGCTGCGCTTGGACGGATGAAGGCACCTTGTCCTCTCCGACACATTTCTTGAGGTCGCTCAGCCGCTTGCTTACGACGTCCGTTTCGGAAGAATCGCCAGGGTTCACAGGAATCGTGACGAGCAGCACACTGCCAGATGGCGCAAATCCTGTAACGAGGGCAATGTCTTGTAGCTTCTCGGCGTTCAATTCGGAATCGTAGTCCAACCAGACTATCGCGCGACGAGGCCAATCCAGAGAGGGAAGGATCTCATGCGACATACCCCATTCCATTTTTATGCACGAATGGGGACGGTTGAACTCCACGCGCTTCCGTTGATCTACTCGTCCTTCTATGCTGACCATGTCTTTAATGCCGAGACGTTCGTGGAAGAGGCGGAAATCACAGAAATCATTGGAGCCAAAACCGATGTAGCGAAAGTTAGGCAGCGGACTCAAGCGCGAGAGTCTGGCAAAGGCCTCGCAGAACATCTTCCGTTCCATGTTCTTCGCTGGTCTGAGCGAGTAATTGAACTTGCCTAGGCTGGATTTCTTCAATCTTCGATCTCCGCATCGTAGAAATAGTTGAACGTCTTTTCGCCGACGTCTTTGAAGGAACGCACCTTGAGCGCCTTCTTGACCCTATCGACCTTGTCGCTAGGCATATCGTACTGGATGCGCTTCATTTCGGGGCCATCGGTCACTTGCTTGGCGGCCACAGTTGGACGCGTGAATGTGGCCCGTGTTTTGAGGTCAAAACGCGGGTTCGCAACATCCTCCGATGCCGATTCCGCTAAGAGTTGCTCCAAAGGTCCCTTTTCAGCGTTGTCTTCATCGTCTTTGCCGGCCTTCTCCAATTTGAGTCTGTTGAGGAAATCCACGACGGGTCGCATCAGCCGCATCATCTCGATTTTTGCCGCCCTATAGACTGCGGAGTCCGTGTTAAGACCGGTTTTGGTGGTGTTCCACGGCAAACTACCGGGATCGTCCGAGTCGAAGTAGGCACAGCCGCGCAATAGGTTGTATTGCGGGTGGAATCCAGGTGGTATCCCGTTGCGCCTCGCCTTGCCACCCACCCAGCCTGTATCAGCCGACTTGTCGGCCTCCAGGATGAGCCTGCCGTTACAGAAAACGTGCCAGCCTGCTAGCTCTGGATCGCTCTCTTTTCCAAGCCCACAGTAGAGTCTCACGTTGACAGCCTTTTGCGGAGGCACCCCGTAGCTCAGGGACTTGTATGCGGGAGCCAGTTGCTCGTCAGTCAGAAACTCAAATGGCTCTGCGTCGATGGGAATCCCGTTCAGCGTTATTCTAAGACCCCTTGATATCGGGTCCTGCAAACTGGCTTTCAGTTCGTTTACGAGTTGAGTCTTGAAGTTCTCCAGGCCGAACGAACGAGACACATCATCGTGCAGATTCGTCACTGTTATTGTCGTCCCACATTTTTCCGTTGGGACTTTTGTGTTCTCGTCGACGCTCTGGAATTCGTACTCCCACTCGTCCTTTTGCGCCCACTTGGCGACGTCCTCCTCGACAACGAACCGGCTACCCGTCGTCGCGGATTCCACCTTGAACTTCCTGCCAAGCTTGAAGATTGCACGTTTCATACCGACGCCAAACTCGCCTATGGAATGCTTCACCGGCGGCATCCCCGATGCTCTTCCGAAACGGAAGGCGTACTTCCGAGCAATTTCGACTGTTATGCCACCGCAATTGTCCGAAATGCGGAATTCGTTCGTAGATACTTCCAGACGGGACCAAAGGCCTGCATATGAGCCGTTTCCCTTCATCTGTCTGGCGCCATCGGCGCTATTGTCCACCAAGTCGACGATTGCCGGAATAAGAGGAATGTCGCGCGTTAGCATGTCGATGAAGAACTCCTTCGTCGGCATTGCGTTAACCGTTTTCTCTGTCATCTTTGTTTCCTCATGCGTTTTCGGCTCGTTCATCGGTCGTCAGGAGTTCAAAAAGCGTTCTTGCCACAGCCTGAGCCAACAGCGGAGGCACAGAATTTCCCACCTGCCGGAAACCGTGCCATTTCGTGGGATGAAACTCGAACCAGTCTGGGAACGAGTGGAGACGTGCTGCTTCGCGCGTCGTTATACAACGTGGTTCTTTCGGATGTATCGGTCTGGCCGCAGTATGCGAGCCGTAGTCGGGTCCAGTTCCTGCGCGCAGAGTATGTGCCACCCCTGCCCAGTCCAATCGGAAGAAGCGGCTGATCTTCTCTGATGTTCCTGGTGTCGTGTCTGCGAATCGACGCTGAGTCTCGGGCGAGTGTTTCGTTCTCAGGCAACCACCAAGGCCCCTTCCGTTCAGTACCTTCCTCGGTTCGATGCCCTCGCGTTCCGTGTCCAAAGCACGCAGTGGTTTGGCGTACTCGCTCGGCGGGCCTAGCTTTCCATGGTATCTGTCCGATTCCAACAACTGGGGGCAATCTTCGAGGACCGAGAGATCGCCGATGGCATCCCAGACGGTTGGCATTGGACCTGAGCCACTGTTACTGCGGATAGCATCTGGATCGGGGTAACGCGGTGGCTCAAGTCCCTTCTTGAATCCCAACAGGAAAGCCCTTTGTCTTCTCTGGGGCACGCCGAAGTCTGTAGCGTCCAGTATTTGCACCGGTTCAACGAGAGCGTAGCCAGCCCTTCGTATTCGCCGCTTAAAGGAATGAAGCAGTTCGATGCAATTGCCCAGCATCAAGCCAGGAACGTTCTCTACAACGAAGTAGCGAGGCTGGATTTCACGGATCAGGCGCGCGAAATGGAGGAACAGAAGATTTCGTTCGTCTTCGATACGCCTTCTCCCGATCAGCGAGAATCCCTGACATGGCGGCCCGCCAAAAACAACGTCTACAGATTCAACGGACAGAGCAACTTGTTCCAGCAAAGACTTGCCCGATAGCGTCGACACGTCGGCTTGCACTGTTCTACAGCGAGGAAAGTTCCTCCTATGCGCGCTAACGTTATGGGGGTCCAAGTCGACGGCAGCGGCAACATCGAACCCCGCCTGCTCGAAGCCGAGCGACATTCCGCCCACGCCCGCGAATAGGTCAATACCTATCGGACGCTTCCTTGAACGCAGCCTGTCAGCTTTCATCGAGAAACCTGCGCAACCTTCTTTCGAGTTTGTCGGGATCGGTCGTCTGGCATTGCCAGAGCACGAGAACCTTCCATCCCTGCCTCCTCAACACGCTGATGCTCCGAGCATCGCGCTTGACATTCTTCTCGAATTTGCTCAGCCAGAAGGCCTTGCGGCTCTTCGGCGTAGTGGTCATTCGGCAGTTCTTGTGCCGATGCCAGAAGCAGCCGTGAACGAAGACTATCTTACCATGTCTTGGTAACACAAGATCGGGTTTTCCTGACAGGTCGGAACGATGCAACCGAAAACGGTAACCCATAGCATGAACCATCCGCCGAACAACCAATTCGGGTGTTGTGTCTTTTGAGCGAACCCGGCTCATGAGCCAGCTTCGTCTCTCTGGGGTCAAACGATCTGTCATGGTCGAAGGCTCTGCATTTTTGGTGCGAGCGAGCAGTACGACGCGCCAGGCACCACATCCAACCTGCCAATATTTTCCCTTCGCAGAACAGTATATTGCCTGAGGCACACTGTTAACAAATCATGCCGCATGGATCCGATCAGATAACACGATGACAGGGACAGTTGCTGTCTAATTGCGTCCAAACCTCTGTCTTCTGACTCCTGACTCGAACTAGACGTCATACCGGACTCCTGAACATGCCGGACTCTCCAACTCGGTCGTGGACTTGATGTTGGCGTTTGGTTTCGTTACTGTAGCGGGCACACTGGAATGAGAGGAATCGGGTTATGGCACGGAAGTTGATGGTTACGGGGTATGGCGGGTTTGTGGCGGGTAGCGTAGTTTGGCAGGCGGTGCGGAGCGGGGAGTGGGACGTGTACGCGCTGTCGCTGATCGAGTCGCCGGAGGAACGGGAGCGGTTTCATTGTATCCAGTTCGACTTGTGCGATGTGGCGAAATTGGAGGGGGTGTTTGCGGAGGTTCGTCCTGATGCGGTTGTGCATACGGCGGCGTTCGCGGATATCGATTATTGCCAGAACAATCAGGCGGATGCCATGCGGGTGAATGTCGGCGCGACGCGGGACGTGGCGCGGCTGTGCGGCGCTTCGGGCGCGAAAATGATCTTGTGCTCGACGGATTCGGTGTTCGATGGTACGAAGGGTTTGTATACCGAGGAGGACGCGCCGCATGCGGTGAATTTCTATGCCGAGACCAAGGTCGAGGCGGAGCGGATCGTGCGCGAGACGGTCGCGAATGGCGTGGTGTCGCGGCTGTCGCTTGTGATGGGCCTGCCTGTGTTGGGCGCGGGCAACTCGTTTCTGGCGAAGACGCTCGATGCGCTGAAAAAGGGCGAGCAGGTCAAGTTTCCTGCGAACGAAATTCGGACGCCGGTCGATGTGATCACCGTGGGCCGGGCGTTTATCGAGATTGCCGGGAACGATTTCAGCGGCACGATTCATCTCGGCGGTTCGACGCGCATCAATCGCTTCGAGATGGCCTGCCAAATCGCCGAGGAACTTGGCTATTCGCGCGACCTCGTTGTCGCCACGGACTCGAACGCGATGCCGGGCCGCGCACTGCGTCCGAACGACGCCTCGCTCGATAACGGCAAGGCGAGGCGCGTCCTCGATACGCCTATGCAAACGCTCATGAGCGGTCTCGACCTGGTGCTGCGTACAAAAGAGGCGCAGAACCGCGGGTAGCGAGATCGCGTCGCATCATCCTAAAAAAGGCAGTTGGAGTCCATGGACGCTCATCGAAAGTGTGGACGTAGTGGACTTTGTGGACATAGTGGACGAGAATAGGATTCACCCAGCGCGCCGCGCGCAAGGCTTCCGCGCCGGCCGCCGCGCGCAAGGCTTCCGCGACTGTGGTGAGTCCCATTTGCGCCCACTCCGTCCACAAGGTCCACCATGTCCACACTTTCGACGAATCCCCAGAGATCCTACTGCCAAATTTAGGATCATGCGCTCAGGCGTTCTTGGAGCGTATCGAGCGCTTCGACGATATCCGGCTCCGGGCGTTTGTCGATGGCCTTGCGCAGTTTGGACAACGCCCCGCCTACCTTCTTGCCGCCGCGCGCGGTGCCGAAGAGGTGTCGGCTGATCGTCGACTGCGACAGGTCGAGTATGATGGCGATGTCTTCTTGCGTCTTGCCGTGATAGTAGTACAAGAGCAATACCTCGCGTTGGCGTCCGGTGAGTTCGGATTGGATCAATTGGCGTACCGTGGGCGCCACCTGCTGGAAAAAGTTCCGCAGGGCGTAGCGCCGTTCGCGGTCGTCTTGGGTTTCAAACCACAACGCACGATTTGCGGGTATTCGATCGAGCTTCGCTACATCGATTGAAATTTCCCAATACTCGGGGCGATATGCGGTCATGACCGCACCCTCCTTTTATCAAACTGCTTGATGCAGCACGATTTCTGTCTGTTTGCCGATTCCCTGGTTTCTTTTCTGTGTTTTCGGTGGCGGGCCATTCGCGGGCCATGCCGTCGAATTGCGTCAATCGTCGGTTCAGATGCATTTTTCGTTCTCCTTGTTGCGTTGTCGTTAAATAAGAAACGCCGCAGGTCGAATCGTCTTGGGTTCGACTGCGGCGCCTCGTAGGCCCGTTTTATATGGGTTAGCCTATCCTATCGAGTCACCTCCCCGGACGATCCGTGGGTTTGCAGTCGGTGCAACGGCGACATAAATCGCGTCGTTCTCAGCATCCACATGCTATGTTGAATTTGCCACGTCATCCGGTAGTTCTCCTCTTGATGCTTTGATTATAGGACAGTAAAACGTCTCATTTCAAGCGGCTAAAATTTGCGCCGCTTACCCATGCACACCGTTATGCATACTTTTTGCGGGACACCGATGTTGCGCCCGCGCCCGAACGCTTGCTGTACGTTTTTGTACAATGGTCGTGTCGTCGGCTGATATTGCACAAAAATGTACATAGATAATTCTGGACAATCAATGCGCAATATGCTTTGCTGTATACATTTGCGCCGATTGTCAACAATTGGCATGCCTGATGCTTATCTGAAATAGGTGGTGAATGAACGCGCTAGCGAAAAGGAGAGCCGGAGAATGTACACGGAAGTGGCGACGTCGCTCGAACGGGTCCAGGCAAACATGGCGGGGAGGCAGGATCCCGAGATGTCCGGTCAACGGCGGAGCGGCCGTATCTTGGTGGTGGACGACGAGAACGGGCCCCGTCAAGCGTTGCGTATGTTGCTGAAAGAGGATTACGAGGTCTACTTGGCGTCCGATGTGGTGACGGCGCTGGCGACCTTGGACCGGGAAGCGATCGATCTTGTAATCACGGACATTCGGATGCCGCGTCAATCCGGGGTCGATCTTTTGCGCATCATCAAGGAGCAGCGTCCGGAAATTCAGGTGATCATACTGACGGGCTATGCTCATTTGGACACGGCGATGAAGGCGGTAGAATTTGGGGCGTTCGTATACCTTGAAAAGCCGTTCGACAACGACGCGATGTTGACGTATGTACACGCGGGTTTGGACAAGACGCGCCAAGAGCGCGAGCGGCATGTGATGGAACGGCTGGCGATCGAGGCGAACCGATTCGAGACGTTTGGGCGTCTGGTGTCGGGAGTGATGCACGACATGGGTTCGCCGTTGTCGGTTATCGGGACGATGCTCGAGATGATGCTCGATAAGCCCGACCGGGGCGATGGCGTGGACCGGTTGAAGATTATTCACGCGCAGGTCCAGCATTGCAGCGAACTGGTGCGCTCGGCCATGAATGTGCTGCGGCAAGAGAGCCAGGGCAAGACGATGTTCTGCCTAAATAGTCTTGTAGACACCTGCTTGGGTGTAGGCCAGCCGGCCATGCGGGCCTGTGGCGTCGTCGTGCGCAAGGAATTCACACCGGACCTGGGATCGTGTTTGGGCAACCTCGTGTTGGTTCGGCAGGCGGTGCTGAACTTGATTGCCAATGCGTGCCAAGCGATGAAGGACCAGGAGGAACCGCGCGAGGTTGTTTTGCGCACGTGGATGGAAGCCGGCGAGATCTGTCTGGCGGTCGAAGACACGGGACCGGGCATTCCGGTGGAATATCGCAA
>CAIYET010000189.1 GCA_903925285.1 Candidatus Hydrogenedentota bacterium
TCTCTTTACCCCAAACCCCAAACCCCAAACCCGTATCGAAACCGTTTCGCCTGCAACGCGGTCTTATTATACCCAAGTAGTTGTTTTTGAAAAGACAGGAGGTTCGTATGCGTTCTCGATTTACCAGATGGTTTGCCGTTGTTGCATGGGCCGGGATGGTCGTGACCGTTTGGTCGGCTGCGGCGGAAACGCCATCCACCTATGCGTATGCGCGGGAGACTGCGAATCCGACCGCGTTGGATCGTTACGTCGCCAAGCCGGATTCGCACTATGCGTGGGAACTCGTGCGGACAGACAAGGAGAACGGGATCACCTCGTACACGCTCGATATGACCTCGCAACAGTGGCGTACCGAGGCGGAAGTCGACCGGCCCATCTGGAAACATTGGCTCACCATAAGCGTGCCGGACACGGTGACGTATCCCACGGCGATTATGTTTATCGACGGCGGCAGCAACTCACCTCACGGCAAGCCGCGTGGCGCCGAGGGCAATATGAAGCGGCTCGCGCTTCAGACCCAGACCATTGCAGCGGCCATCTATATGATCCCAAACCAGCCATTGGTGTTTGCCGATGCGATGGGCTGGGGCCGTTCCGAGGACGCGATGATTGCGTACACATGGGACAAGTTCTACCGGACGGGCGATGACGAGTGGCCGGCACGGTTGCCGATGACGAAAGCGGTCGTGCGTGCGATGGACACCGTGCAGGCATTCTGCGCCTCCGAGGCGGGCGGGGGACACGCGGTGAAAGACTTTGTGGTGGCCGGAGGCTCGAAACGCGGCTGGACCACATGGACCACCGCGATCGTAGATACGCGCGTGCGCGCGATGGTTCCTTGCGTCATCGATCTCGTCAACCTGATTCCATCGTTTCGTCACCATTTCGAAGTTCTTCAAAACTGGTCTGTTTTCATCGGGGACTACCAGGCGTTGGGAGTCCTGGACTGGCTCGATACGCCGGAAAACGCGGCGCTCATGCACATCGTGGACCCGTACTACTATTTCAATCGGCTCACGACGATGCCCAAACTCATGATGAACGCCGGAAACGACCAGTTCTTCGTGCCGGACTCATCGAAGTTCTATTGGAACGATCTCGAAGGTCCGAAGTGGCTCCGCTACATACCCAACGTGGGCCATGGGTTGGACGAGACGGAAGCCTACGCAAGCCTCGCCTCGTTTTACCAGGCCGTCGTGTCCGATACGCCCATCCCCAACTATACCTTCTCGTTCGAAAGCGACGGCTCGATTATGGTTCGCCTCTCGCCCGCGTCGAACAACGAGATCATCCAGCCGACCGATGTCAAGCTCTGGCAGGCGCACAACCCGAAGACACGGGATTTTCGAGGGGTCACAGCCAAGTATTCGGCATCACCCGTCACAGCGCAGGCGCCCGGAGTATATCGAGCCGCCGTCGAGCCACCTGCAACCGGCTGGATCAGCTACTTCGTCGAACTGACCTTCCCCGGCCCCACACCTGATTCTCAAACCCCGTTCAAGTTCACCTCCGGCGTCCGCACCATGCCCGACACGACCCCCGGCGTCTACAAGCCCCCGGCGGTTCCCCCAAGAGGTTTCTTGACCAAGCAATAACGCCCAAAAGGTTGACGGATGCAGGATGAACTGGGAAATTCAGAATTCCACGCATTCCGGCTCCTGATTAACCTTGACCCTGCTCCCCGTGAAGCTGGTATCCTACCGTGGTACATTATAGGAGCCGCGAACATGGCCAACACCTATTACGTCGACGGATACAACGTCATTCATCACTCGGCGCGGTTGCGTCCGCTGGCGCGAGAGAGCTTCGAACTGGCGCGCGATGCCCTGATCGAACTCGTGGGACGGTTCTGCGTGGCAACCGGAAGCAACGTCAAAATCGTCTTCGACGGACGCGGACGCCGCGCCGAGACGGGGCCGCCGGTGCGCGGCGTGAAAGGTCTGGAAGTGATGTACTCGCCGGCCCATAAGAGCGCCGACTCCCTGATCGAGCGAACCGTTTATCAAGCGACCAACCGGCGTAGCATCATCGTGGTCAGCGCCGACCGTGGGATTCGCGACCTGTGCCGCGGACTCAGCGCGCTGATCA
>CAIYET010000190.1 GCA_903925285.1 Candidatus Hydrogenedentota bacterium
TCAATCGGCCTGTCGGCAAACCGGCTTGGACTGTCAGATCCCCCGTTCCCGCAAGAAGGCGTCTATTCTCTCGCGATGGTCTCCCTGGACTTCCACCGAATCCTCGAACGCTTTGCCACCGGCGGCGCAACGTTTCTTGAGCAATGCGAGCAGCGCGCCGGTGTCGCCACAGACATTGCGAATGATGGTGACCGTTTTCCCGGCGCCGCGCTTTTCGAGGGAGATGGGCCAGCCCCCTTTCTTTGTTCGCGCGATACGGAATTCGGATTTCGTTTCGTTTGCGGGCGTCCTTGCAGGAGCCGCAGCAAGGCATTCAGGCGTCTCCACGCGCAGTTCGGAAAATGGATTCGAGGCCAATGACGGCCCCGAATTGACCAGTTGCTGCGCGGCAGACGTCGGCCTCGCCGTATCCACTCGTCTCGCTTTCTCTCTCATAACCGCATTCCTCAGATATCCCAGGCCGTTCGCAGGTAAATACACCGCCTTAGAGTTCAAATTTGCTCGACCGCTCGTTATAAAACGCAGGGGCCAAGGGATCACCATACGAAGAAGCCTAGGTAGGCGGAGACCGCCCAGCAGGCGAACAACGCGTGGATGACTGGACGGGCAGGCCCCCATCGCAGCATCTTCTCGAACCCCACCGCGCCGAGCAGCGCGAGACTCGATAGCGCGCCAAGGGCGTAGAACGCCTTCACAACGCAGTAGAACGGGTTGGTGAGGAAGAGAAGGAGCAGCGCGGCGAAATAGATCCCAACGCACAGCGCGGCAAGAATGAGGCCGGACGAGGACGACTTCACGGGACGGCTTAATGTCGCTGCCAGGCCGATCAGAATCGCGAGCGTGGGAAGTAGCGCGAACCACATACCCGGCAACACGAACCCGTAGTTCCAGTGCGGCATCGTCTCGAGATCGGCCATTCCGCTGATAAAACCGTCCATCCAAAGCGTCGAATAGATCCCGTCCCAAAAACTGTAGACACCGGAAAAAATCGGATGTATCAGCGCGTCGCCAAACGCCAGCAGTTGGTTCGGCGTACGGTAGCCGGGATCCTGCCACCACTCGATGCCGCGCACCGCTTCCCAGCCGCCCATAAACGGGCGGCCGAACTCGATGTAGTTGCGGAAGTAATACCATCCTGCGATCAAACCCGCGAGGCCAAACACGATAGACAGTGCCTTGATAGTCCGCGCCGCCACGCGACGCGCCGAACCTTCGCCCGCACATCCCGCGTAGATAATCGCAAAGGCCACCGGGAACATGATCAACAAAGCGGTGACTTTGGCCAGCAACGCCAAGCCGAGCACGAGTCCGATCGCAACGCATTGGCGCAAGCGAAATTGTTCCCGCTGCTGGAGGAGCGCAATCGCCAGGAGGACCACACAGCCGATCAGCAAGCCCGCGAGCGGTTCGTTCGACACGTACTGCGAACGGTAGAGGTTCATCGGCATCAGCCCGCCAAGAACCGTCGCGAGCGTCTGCACGTCCCCGCGGGCGGGAAACACGCGACGGGCCGTGCGGTAACACAACTCGACCTGTGCTGCCCCGCACAGGATGGGCACAATCCGCAGCAGACAAACGAGCGACTCGTCAGGAAGCACCCCCTCGATAACCCGGAAAAGTAGAGCGCTAATAAAATAATAAAGCGGTGCTTGAGACATCTGCCAGCCTTCGCTCGCCAGCGGGACGTGCCATGTCCGCGCTATATATTCGATGTAATCGAAATGGCCCGCCTGGTCGAATCCGAGGCCCAACGGAAGCTTCCACATGTTGTTCGCGCTCAATACCAGCCAGCCGCCGAGGACGATCCAGCGTACCGTGCTGGGCGGTAAGGCGGCCTGCACGCCGGGATAGCGGCGAAGCGCAAGGCTGCACGCAAACGCTGCGGCGAAGATCGCCGCGTACACGGGCAACCACTCCGCGAAAACTTCGGGAATGGACATTATTTCTTGCGCAGGCTCGTAGGGATGCGCGCGCTCCACGGGCACGGCGGGCGTCCAGATCCGGCCGTCGTTGCTCGCTTCCCACGGCTCCCCCGAATATAGCCCGAGTTCCGGGCAGTAGGCGATCAGGCATGCGGGACCGTTCCGATTTAGTACTGTGATACGCACCGTGTGCGCGCCCGGCGTGAGTCTGGGCGTGAGATCGACGGTGCATGGCTCTTTCCAGCGACTCAAATCGTCGGGCGCTTCGAAGACGCAATCGCCATCGAGGAAAACGCTCGCCGCACGCATGCCCTGGATGTGCAGGATCGCAACTGCCGGGGCCTTCTCGACCACGAACGTCGTACGATATCTACGGATGACTTCGCCCGCCGCATGGGCTTTCAACGTAACCGGTTCATCGAGCCGGATCCATTGCGCGCCGTCGCGATCATACAGAAAGGGAATGTTGGGATCGTGCCGAATCGCATACACACCGTACGCGCCGACCAAGACGCCGGCCAAGACCGCTGCCGCTATCGCGAGCCACGCCATGCGGTTTAGGCTCGAAAACCGTGCCATGGCATCCCTTCTACGCAGGAAGCAGGTAATCCAACAGCGCCCGGCCTTCGCCGAAATCCGCAATCATGATATCCGCGCCGGCGCGGATGAGGCGCTCGCGCTTGCGTTCGTCCCAACCGTGGCCCACGACTTCGTCCGACGCAACGCCGATGGCGATACAACCATTTTCCTTGCCGTTGCGGATCTCGACGGGCCCGTCGCCAACGGTCATCACCTCGACACCGTGCAACTGATGCGTCGCGATGATCTCTTTCAACACCTTCTCCTTCGAGTACTCCTCGATCGAGCGCACCGCACCCCAGATCTCGTCGAAATACGGCGCCGCACCGACCTTCGCCGCCTCATTGCGCACATCCTCGCGGTCGGTGCCGCTGAATACGTACAGCGTAACGCCCGTGTCGCGCAGCATCCGCACGAAATCGAGCGCGCCGCGCAACGTGGCCTGTTCGACGCTCAGTTCGCCGGATTCGAGCTTCGCGATGCGCTGGCCGACCGGCACCATCAGCCGGTCGTTGTAGATCTCTTTGTAGCCATACGGATCGAGAATCTTCTCCTCCGGCACAAGGCCGTGCGCGCGGATCATCTCGACGAGCGTCTGCATCTGGAAGATGGTCTGGATGCCCGTCGTCTCATCGATCACACGGTTCACCTCGTCGACGATGTCCGGCGTCGGCGTCGTGTCGCCGCAGATCATCTCGACCATGACCGGCGCCATGATATGCTGCCAGCCCTCGCGCAACACGCTGATTGTCCCGTCGAAATCGAACAGGGCATGTTTCAGCCGCCCGCGTTCCACCTCATGAATAATCTCGATCTGCGTTCCCGGCAAATAATTCCGCATGGACTGTCTCATTCTCCTTCAAACTGCACCAACACATGTACCGGCAACCCCGCGAGTTTGTCGCGTCCTTTAAGCTCCGGCAACTCGACAACAAACGCCACCTCGACGATTTCCGCGCCGAGTTTCTTCACCAAATTCGCCATCGCCGCCATCGTTCCACCCGTCGCCAACAGATCGTCGACCAAGACGACGCGGTCGCCCGGCTTTAGCGCATCGAGATGGATCTCGAGCGTGTCCTTACCGTATTCGAGGTCGAATTCCTCGGCGATCGTGTCCGCAGGCAGCTTTCCCTTCTTGCGCACCGGCACGAAGCCAAGCCCCATCGCATAGGCCAGCGCCGCGCCGAAAATAAAGCCGCGCGCGTCCGCGCCCACGATGGCCGCGATGTCCTGGCCTACATAGCGCGCCTTCCAACCGTCGATAATCTCCCGAAATGCGGGGCCGTTCATAACCAAGGTCGTGATGTCCTTGAACTGAATCCCCGGCTTCGGAAAATCAGGGACATTACGTATCAGCGATGCAAGATCCATAGCCGTCTCCATCCGTTACGGTTCAGACGAATAGCATGACGTTTTTCGACCGCAATTTACAAGATCCAGATCGAGGCTTCCGCGCCCGCTATCTCAAATCTCAGATCTCAGATCTCAGATCTCAGATCTCAAATCTCGCTGTTGGAACCCAATCGGGCGATTCCGTACAATCTCCTACGCGGCTCGAAGTACACATTGCGCAGGCTACGCGAACCGGTAAAGGCATAAATGAGAATCTCCTACGAATATGCGCGGATCGGCGTCATCGCCAACGCAGTCGTTCTGCTCGTAGCCCAGTTTCTCCCGGTCCCCCTTCATGTTTGGGTAGAGAAGGGCTTGATCGTTACCGGAGCGGCGATGCTGTCGCTCGCAACGCGATGCCCGGTTACAGACGAACTGAGCGACCTGCGCCGCAAGAACCGGCTCGTCGGTTGGGCTGTGACCTTTCTCTTGATAGTCGTCGCGAAGATTGTCCTGCGAGTTCCGATTGACCAGTAGACTGTCAAAAAGGATGAAGGATGAATTACCGCACGCGCACTTCCTAAAGCCTACAGCCTCTTTCATCCTTCATCATTGGATTATTGAGGTTTGCCTTTTTCACGCGGCGTGGTATAGTGGTGGTGGCGGCGATTCGCGGGCAACCCGCAAACTGGGTGGAGAGCGGACATGACCAAAGACGAAGCAAAGTCTCTACTGGCCGAAGCGGCAGAGTTGTGCAAGAACAGCCAGCATCTTCAGGCGCACACGTTGTTGACCGAGATCGACAAGGCGTTTCCCAACAGCGGACGGGTCACGCAACAGATCGCATTGTGTCTGATCGGCATGGGGCGGCTCGAAGAAGCGGACGCGGCCTGCAAGCGCATGGAGCAAATGTCGGGCGGCAATCTCGGCGAGGTCCGCGACCTGTTGGCCGCGGCACGACGCACAAGCGCGGCCTCCGGCACGACGCCTTCCGCCACGACCACGCCATCCGCTACCAACGAGTTCTTCGTCGAATCGGTCAACCCGGTATCGGACGAGGAGACCTGCGTGACCGGCCACGTCCTGCGCGGCGCGTTCTTCACGGGATCGATGGTATCGATCACGACGCCGGACGGATTGCCGCTACTCGCACCCGTGACGCGCCTCGCCACGCAGAACACCCCCATCAATGTCGTGCGCGAAGGGCCGCTCGCCGCAATGACGCTCAAAATCGAGCCGCTGTACATCGTCGTCGGCAGCAAGATCACATCGAGCGATTCCGGGGCGGCATTCGCGCCGACCATGATCGTCGACAGCGGCCCCGGCGCGGGCAAACCCGCCGACCGGACGCCGCAGTTCCAGGACGTACTCCGGCTCATTTCACAACACGCGTTCGTACAAGCCCGCGACGTACTCGACGCCATCCTCGCGTCGGATACGAGGAACCGCGAGGCCAACCGCCTCATCGCCCGCGTATACCTCGAAGCCGACGGCGACTTGCAGGACAATGCAAAGGCTCTCGAACACGTTATGACCGCCTACGAATCCGGTGGCCACGACGATCCCGCCGTGCTCGATGTGCTCGCGTTCGCACTCGGCGCCAACGGACGCCCAGAACATGGACTGCGCCATCTCGAACGCCTCTACGAAACCGCCGTGGACCCGCTCGCAAGAGAGAACTGCGCCAAGCGCATCGCAACCTATCGCGCGCGCTTCGAGATGCCAAATCTGTGGCAGTTCTTCGACGGGTTCGGAGCGATGATCCTCGAATCCTCCGACCTCGAACAGATTCGCAAAGCCATCGAAAACAAGAGCATCCCACACGACGCCGTATGCCGCAAGAACAAGATCGGCTCGATGCAACCCATCCAAGACGGCATCGCCCTCGAATCCCCTGAAATCGCCAACCTATTCAAGGCCCCCTCCAAATCCTACACCCTGCTCGACACACTCATCGGCGCACTCGTCGGCGTGATCATAGGCGTGGTACTCGGCATGATCCTCCACCTCCTCGAACCAATCGTCGGCCTGATCGCCGGCGGTGTCGCAGGAACCGTCCTAGGGGCAATCGCGGGCATTCTGCACACCCTCGCAGCCGCAGCCAAACGCTAACCGGTTCGCAGACAACACGTCCAATACGCGCGTCCCAGGGAATTCAGGACGGCGATTCAGTCGGCCATTCCAACTGTTTCGCCACGCCCCGTATTCCAATGCCAAGCGCACCTGTCTCAATTGCAGTTAGAATGCGGGGGGCGTGGCAAAGTGCCATTGCGTTTGACTCGTTGGTATAATGGTGCGTGGATTTCAGGCCACCGGCGACATCGGAATGAATGCGAATGAACTGAAACGATTGACAGCTCTGGGTGAAGACAGCAGCCGCCAGTTCAAGCAAGATGTGGGGAACGCGGATTCGTTGGCCGCGGAAATGGTGGCGTTGTCGAACAGCGCGGGCGGTGTTATCCTTATTGGCGTGAAGGATGACGGCATGCGCATTGGCTTGTCGCCGACTGATGTTCGCCGAGTGAACCAACTCATCAGTAATGCCGCCACGCAGGGGATGCGTGGTCCGATTGTGCCACGCACAGAGAACATCAGCGTTGGCAAGGAACGCATTGTAGTCGTTTTGACGATCCCGGAAGGTCTGGATAAGCCCTATTTCGACCGCCAAGGCGTCATCTGGGTGAAGGCCGGGCCGGACAAACGGCGAGTCCAATCCAAAGAGGAACTTCAAAGGCTCTTTCAGACGGTGGGGCTTGTCGATGCGGACGAGGTGCCAACGGAAGCCGGCGTGAACCGGGTGTCGCGTGCCAACTTCCGGGAGTTTGTGTCGGAGGTGTTTGGAGAAGAAATACCCGACAGCGACGGCGAACTCGCCAGACTGTTGGAAAACATGAATCTCGCACGTGGCGGGAGACTGAATCTAGCGGGCCTGCTTCTGTTCGGCGAACGGCCTCAGTCGGTGAAGCCCTCGTTTAAGGTCAAGGCCGTTCGTTATCCCGGAAGCGATATTGCCTCGGACACCTATCTGGACATGGAGGATTTTGAAGGAACACTGTCGGCACAGTTCGAGGGATCGCTCGCATTCATTCTTCGAAACCTCCCCAAAATTCAGCCAAAAGGACGTAGCGTCAACTCGCCTGGCAAACTGCCGATTCCGCGTATCGTGTTCGAGGAACTCCTCGTGAACGCGCTCGTCCACCGTGACTATTTCATCAATGGCGCTGTTCGCGTGTTTATCTTCGACGACCGCATCGAAATCATAAGTCCTGGATCACTCCCGAATCATTTGACTGTGGAGAAGGTCCGCGCGGGGAATTCGATCCTTCGCAACCCTATCTTGGCCTCTTTTTCGGCGAAAGGCGTATTGCCCTATCGCGGCCTCGGCACAGGCATACGCCGCGTTCTGAAGGAATGGCCCGCAGTGGACTTAGTCGATGATCGGGAAGCGTACACCTTTACCGCGCGCGTGAGGTTACCGAAGGAGCAGAAAACACCTGCCATGTCCAAGAAGAGAAATAAAGGCGCACCTGAACCGGAACCGAATGCACCTATAAATGCACCTTTATCCGGCGTCTTCAACGAAAATCAAACGCGCATCATGGAACTGATATCGGGTAATCCGCACATTTCCTACGATGACCTGGCGCAACGGCTTTCGAAAGACCGAAGCACGGTGATGCGAAACATCGGCAAGCTCAAAGAGCTGCGAGCACTGCGCAGAGTGGGTTCCAAGAAGACCGGCCATTGGGAACTCGCCAATCCAGACTGACCGCTATCGCCGAACCGTGCGGCTGGCCACCGCGTCACTCGCGCGTTAGGATCGGCCTTTTTCGGGTTCATCGTCCGTGCCACGCGAAGCCTGGAGCCAGACGAGAGACGCCCCGATCAAAAGCAGGATCATGGCTAACGCTCCAAGAGAGAACGCCCGGTTTGCGGGAAACGCCTGGCTCACCACGATCAGGGCTTGTCGGGTTGCTGTAACACTACTATACAGCGTTGTCACTGTGAGAGACACCGTATATTGTCCTTCTACTGCGTAGACGTGGATGATGTTCGGAAAATTTCCTTCGGCGGACGTGCTGTCGCCAAAATCCCACCGCCAGTCGATGATTTCCTGCGCAGTTGCGGTTGCCTGGCCGAGGAACGCGGCGGCCAGCGGCGGTTTTCCCCAAGCGCGGTCAACGGTGAAATCCACCGCCAACTCGGCCGACGGGCCTGTGAGGAACAGAAAGGGTTTGCGTTGCCAATTCGCGTACAACGTATCCTGGTCCGAGCTATGGACGGACGGGACACCGTTCTTGTCCGTGAACCCGCTCTGGCCCGGCGGCGTGATGTTCTGCGCGTTGTCGAACGGCGGCGCCAACTCGATCACTTGTTCGTATGTTCCATGCGTGTTGAATACCTGCGGAATATAGGAGAACTGCACGAACGACAGCGTCGGCACCGAATCGAATATTTGGAACAGCGGCGTCGAGTTGTCCGTCTTCGCGAACCAGCCTATATCCCCGTTGTCCCACCACACCGCTGGTTTGTTGTTAAAATTGGCCAGGTAGTGCTGTGTGGGATTGGCGGCCTGCGGGAGTTCGGAATACTCTCTGAGCCGCACCCATTCCTCCTCGCCTGCGCCCCACAGCGGCAACCGCGGATCGAGATCCGGCGGCAGAACGCGCTGGCAGCCCGCCAGCGAGTACGCGATGTTGGCGTCGACCCCGGCATAGTGAAAATTGAGGCTGACGGGGATGTGGCCGACTGCGGTGTGCCACTGCGCCAGCGACGCCGCGCGATTGATGTCAAGCAGGGCCTCGAATCCATCGAGTTCTTTGTCGAAAAACGTCCGCTTCCATGCGAACGCCTGATTGTTGGCGAGGTCGAAATCGAAAATCGGCCCGTGAACGCTCCAATACAGCGTATAGGTCCGGTCGGCTTCCCCGCGCACCTTGACGGTTTCATCGCGCGAAGTCATTGTAACCCATTGCCCATTGTACCAATATTGGTGCTGGTTTGCTGGATTCAACTTCTCGATGTACGTGTCCACATTGTCCGATCGCGAACTGGTAATAGACCACGCCAGCGCATCGTTGTGTCCAATGAACACACAGGGCATCCCTGTGATATTTACGCCCGCGACATGATGGGCGGGGCCTTTCAGATCGATCTCGTTGACCGTCTGCGGCGGCGTCGGCATATCGTTGAACCGCATGTACGGGCACGCGAACAGGTATGCGTGTCCGGACGTGGCTTTCGGCGGCCCCACCATGGCCGCATAACTCCCCACCGTCAGCGGGAAATTCGCCGCAATGGCCGCCCGCGACACCAGGTCGCGTTCCTCCTCGACGGCCGCCACGATTTCGTGAGTCACGACGGGGCACGGCCTGGTCCGAAACGGGACGCGTACCGCCGTCTCGTGCGCCTTCACAACCGGGAGGGCGTCCGGGAAATGACCGTCTTCGCCTGGCGGGATAGTCGTCGGCGCATCGTGATTGTTGATTGGATACTGCTGGTCGAAGTCCGTCTGGCCGAGCAGATCGAGTTGTTCCTGATTCGCGAGTTCATTTCCGCCGCGCTCGCCGAACCGCCGCATGATTACTTGAATGCAAGCAACGGAATCCATCACGGACCACGGCGCCATCGTGCCCCCGGCATCCCAGAGTTCCTTAGGCAGCTTGTGATCCGGATCCGCCAAGGCCTCGGCCAGATGCGCGTTGATGCCATCGGCGTAATCCTGAAGAATCGTCTGTGTTTCCGGACGCAACGCCTGAAAGAGCGCCAGCCGCTCCGCATCGGTGTAATAATCGCGCCGGTGGACCATATCGCTGATCGCATACGTCGCCCCCAGCGTCTCCGCCAGCCGGCCCTCCGCGTAGCGCCGGTTCGTATCGAGTTGGGCCAGGCGGTCCTGCGCCACCACGTAGCCCATCGTGTAATACAGCCCGCGCGAAGACTGCGCCGAGATATGGGCTACCCCATAGCCGTCCCGGAAAACGTACACCGCCTCGCTATCGACGTCCAGCGTCGACCAGACCTCCGCGCCCGCGCCCGTGCACGCCGCAATCAGCCCCGCAAGACAGACTAACCACAGTTGGTTTCTCGGACACATGGGGCCAAATTCTCCTTAACCCAAATCTACTACGAACGTAGTATACCACAACCTGGCGAATCATCCGCTTGCCAGCTTGTCTCTTGGGCATGAACGGTTACAATGCTTTATAGGAAGAAGAGGAACGAGATCAGGACGAACAGGGGGATCAGGATGAGGCCGCTATAGAGCATGTATCCGAAGAACGAGGGCATTTTGATTCCGCGGCTTTCAGCGATGCTCTTGACGAGGAAATTGGGGCCGTTGCCGATGTAGGTGTTGGCGCCCATGAACACGGAGCCGCAGGCGACGGCCAGCAGGTGGGGTATGGGGATGACGCCGGTGGCGGTCATTACGTTGGACAGGATCGGCACGTTGATTTTGTGTAAGCTGCCGGCCAGTTCGAAGAAGACGGCGTAGGTGGGGGCGTTGTCGAGAAAGCTCGATAGGCCGCCCGATGCCCAGAAGAATTGCAGCGGCGTGGTCACGCCCAGGGCCTCGCCTTTGATCTTGAGGATCTCGATCGGTATCTGCATCGTGATGAAGATGCCCACGAATAACGCGGCCACCTCGCCGATCGCCGTGAAGTTGAAATGGTTTTCGGCATGAATGTGGCGCGGGGTCAGCGCGAACGAGAGTCCGGCGAGGACCAGTTGAACGATTTCGCGCAGGTACCACTGCGGGAGAATCCATCGCGTAAACGGCAGGGGCTGGCCGGGTACCAGTAGGGCGACCGCCAATACTACGCCGGCGAGTAACATAAGGTTTTGTTTTCCGTGAAGGCGGAACGCGAAACGCCGCGTTTCGTCGCGCGCGATATCGGCGGGGTTTTCCCGGCGATACGCGACCATATCGAACACGAAATATACCGCGAGCAATACGAGCGTCGCGACAAGCCATTGCGGGAATAAATGAAGCGTCCACAGGAACGGTACGCCGCGCAGGTATCCGAGGAAGAGCGGCGGGTCGCCGACGGGCAGTAGCGCGCCGCCGATGTTGCCGACGATGAAAATGAAGAAGATGACCGTATGGGTGACGTGCTTGCGTTCGCTGTTGGTTTGCAGCAACGGGCGGATCAGCAGCATCGACGCGCCCGTCGTTCCGATGAAGCTGGCCAGTAACGCGCCCACGAGCAGGAAAAGGCAATTGTTCAGCGGGTGGGCGGGGATATCGCCCGTAAGACGTATGCCGCCGCTGATCGTATACAGGCTGAACAGCAGCACGATAAATGGGATGTAGTCGCCGAGGATGGCGTGATGAAGCATCTCGAGCAGCGAATCCGTGCCGGGTTGGGCATGGCCGAATCCCGTCGCGCGAAGGGCGTAGTACCCGCATACCGCCGCCGCCAGGGCCAATGAGACAAGCAGTTTACTACCATTTGGCTCCCACCAGTGCGAAATGTGCGGTAAGAGCGGGAGGATGCCGATCGCAAGCAGAATGCACACGAACGGCAGAATCCACAACACGTTGGGAACGGGGGCGCCAGCCGTTTCCGCGAACGCGGCGCTGGGCATAAAGAACGATAGAAGAAGCAGAAAAAGGATGAAGGATGGAGGGGCGAGGGTCGAGGGCGGCTCATGCTTGTGAAGCCTGAAACCTGAAGCCTGAAGTCTGAAGCCTGAAGCCTGCTTCACTTGATAAAATCCGGAATGTTGATGTTCAAGTTTTGTTGCTGGCCGTTCCGGATAATCCCAATCTGAAACGACCGCGTGTTTTTGTACTTCTCGATCAAGGAGGAGATCTTGTCCGGGCTATCGATGGCGTCTCCGTTCACCGACTGAAGCACGTCGTTGTCCTGAAACCCTAACATCGCAGCCGGCAAGAATGACGAGAGGTTTTTCGCCGAGATTCCCGCGAAATTGCCGTTCGCGTCTTGATACGGCGTCAGGCCCAATCCCTGCACGATAGGATCGTTCATGTACTTGGCGATGTCGGGCGGCAACTGGACCTGGCCAGCCGTCTGCGAAACGGGCTTCGGAGCGGCCTGTGGCGACGCGGGCGCGGCAGTTTGTTTCGGGAATTCCTCTTTCGGGATGCCGCCGAGGTCGCCTTTCGCGGAGATGACCGTCGCGCTTTCCTTGGACTTCAACGGAAAGCACTTCCGACAAGGCGAGTACCCTTGCGCCTGAGCGTCCTGCAACATCACCGACTGGCGGGTTTTGTCCAAGAGGACGCAGTCCGATTTGTGAAACACCTTGCCGTCCTTGTCGACGAATACCGCCCCGCCGATCGGAAGTTCCGCCGAGTCGCTCGCCGCCGCGACCGGTTTCGCCGCCTTTTCCTTGAGGGCGTCGCCCCGGAAATCCCATGGGGCCAGCGGCGCCGCGTCCGCCCAAAGCCCCTTCTTGGCGGCACGCGCTACGGCCATGAGGCCAGGCAGCGTCGGGTCCACGTTCGGATGCCGGTCATAGAACCACGCAAGGCCTGCCGAGACCAGTTCGCGATTCAACACGCGCCCATCGCCCAACGTCACGACGCCCAACGTCTGTTTGTGCGCGTCCACGCCGATGCCTTCGACCGAAACGTCCTTGTTCAACGCGAGGTCGGCGACGAACTGCTGCGCTTCCTTGCCGTACGGCTGGGCCAATTCGGGACAGTCGATGTCCGCAAACCGGATTGTCTCGGTATTTCCGTCGTGCGTGAAAGACACGATGTCGCCTTCAACGACGTCCGTTACCTTGCCTGCGAAGGGCGCGCCCGAGGCCGACGCGGCGATAAGCATTGCACATAGAAAACGCGGCCATATACTCATGGTATCCGCTCCTTATGTTGGCACCGGCTGCATCGTAATCCTTTGGCGTCCGGTTTGACAACCCGTTGGCGGGTGTATACGATGATTGGACTGCAATGGAGTATGGTGCGGAATCGGTCTAGATCACAGAAAACTCGGATAGGAGAACAGCATGAAACGACTACTCATTGGAATGTTGGCGGTAAGCGTGGTATTGGTGTTGGCGGCGGGTTGCGCGAGCACCGGCGGCGGCGGCGGCGGCGGCACGGCCAAGGCCAAAGGCCCGACGGACACGGAACTGATAAACAAAGCCGTCGCCGACTGGAAGACGGCGGGCATCGCGAAGAATGTCGACGGCTTGCTGGCCTGCTATTCGGACGGTTTCCAGAATTACGAATATGGCGACAAAGCCGGCCTGCAACAATTCCTCAAGGACGCCCTCTCGATGGGCTACTTGGAAGACGCCGAGATCGACATGTCGAAGGCCAAGCTGACGCTCCTGAAGGGCGAGGCAACGTTTGCCCCGATCGACATAAAGGCCGCATTCGGGGATGCCGGGATCACCCTGACTCTCAAAAAGGAAGCAATGGGTTGGAAGATCACGTCCATGGATGTCGAGATGCACTGAACTAGAAGTTAGGAGTTAGAAGTAAGGATGAAGGATGAAGGATGAAAAAGGAACCGCAATATCACTCGTGGTTCCCTCTCTACTTGTCTGTCCTTTTCATCCTTCATCCTTCATCCTTCATCCTTACTCCTGAATAGGACGTATCCATGTTGAAACAAGCTCTCGATTTCGCGCGCGGCAATCAAGCACGGTTTCTGAACGAATATAAGGCATTGCTGCGAATTCCAAGCATTTCGACATTGCCGGAACGCCGCGAGGATGTGCGCCGTGCGGCGGAATGGCTGGCAGAGGAATTGCGCAGGCTCGATGTCGAACAGGTTGATGTGGTGGCGACGTCCGGTCATCCGATCGTGTACGGCGAATGGCTGCACGCGCCGGGCAAGCCCACGCTGCTGGTCTATGGCCATTACGACGTCCAGCCTGCGGACCCGTTGAACGAATGGCGCTCGGACCCGTTCGAGCCGACCGAGCGCGACGGCAACCTTTACGCGCGCGGCGCGTCGGATATGAAAGGCGCTTTGGTCGCGTTTTTGAAGGCCATGGAATCGTTGCGCGCCTCGGGCGGTCTGCCCGTCAATCTGCGCTTCCTGCTCGAGGGCGAGGAAGAGATCGGTTCGCCGAGCCTGCCGGGATTCTTCTCGCAATATGCGGACCGCCTCAAAGCCGACGCCGCGATCAATTGCGACGGCGAGATCTTGCGCCCCGACCTGCCGTCAATCACGTATGCGTTGCGCGGACTGGCGTATTTCGAGGTCGAGGTTCACGGCCCCAAACAGGATCTCCATTCGGGCATCTTCGGAGGCGCGGTACACAATCCCGCGCAAGTCCTGTGCGAACTGATCGCCGGAATGCACGACGCCGACAACCGCGTCACGCTGCCGGGATTCTACGATACCGTGCGCGCGCTCGATGCCGACGAACGCGAGGCCCTGGCACGGACGCCCGTCACCGACGACGACTGGAAATCGCTGGCCGGCGTCAAGGCGTTGTGGGGCGAGAAAGGGTACTCGAGCACGGAACGCACCGGCGCGCGCCCGACGCTCGAAGTCAACGGCATCGTCGGCGGGTTCACCGGCGAGGGCGCGAAGACGGTATTGCCGGCACGGGCGCTTGCGAAGATCTCGACGCGCCTCGTGGCGGATCAGGACCCGGCGGCCATCCGCGAGCAACTGTGCGCGTACATGCGCGCGCACGCGCCCGAAACCGTCACGTGGGACGTGCGCGAATTGTCGCACGGGGACGGCGCTATCATGGACCGCAACTCGTCGGCCATGCGCGCCGCCGTCCGCGCCCTGCATGAGACCTTCGGCGCCGAACCGATCTTCACGCGCGATGGCGGCAGCGTGCCCGTTGTCGCGATGATGCAGAAACAACTCCATGTCGACTCGGTGATGATGGGGTTCCGCCTGCCCGACGACAATATCCACGCCCCGAACGAGAAGCAGCATTTGCCGACATGGTACAAGGGCATCGAAGCGTTTATCCGTTACTTAATGGAATACAGTTCATAAAACGGGATCATCCAGATTTAACGTACTCTATCAGAGCTTCACTCTTTCGGAAAATTGTCGCCTCAACTCAATTTCCCCGGAGGGGAAGAACATGAATAGCCGTGGGTGGCAACCCACGGGTACAAATGCTTAACCATCGACCCTGAAGGGGTCGCACAAGGAGCATGATGTCGACCTTTATGCACGATGAGATGGACATAGTGCGACCCTTTCAGGGTCGATGGATGTCGTTTTTGTGTCCGTGGGTTGCCACCCACGGCTATTCATGTTCTTCCCCTCCGGGGAAACCTAATCGAAACGATAATTTCCGGTGAAAGTGAAGATGAAGTACGCTAAATTCGGATGAGCCATAAAACGTATCCCCGGCAACGGGACATTAGCGGCTTGCCCGGCGCGATGCGCATCGAGTATATCGGCGGAAACGCAACAGGAGACCATTCATGCAATATCGTAAACTCGGTTCGAGCGATTTGTCGGTTTCGGTTATTTCATTCGGAGCGTGGGCGATCGGCGGCTCGATGTGGGGCGGTGCGGACGACGACCTCGCGGTCCGCGCCATTCGCGCGTCCCTCGATCGCGGCGTGACCTGCATCGACACGGCGGCCATCTATGGCATGGGCCACAGCGAATGCCTCGTTGGAAAGGCCATTGCAGGCCGCCGCGACGGAGTCGTCATCGCCACGAAATGTGGACTCCGTTGGGATCTTGAAGACGGCGCATTCTTCTTCGATGGGCAGACACCCGAAGGCGAGCCGCGCCGGATTTTCCGCAACTTGCGCCCGGACTCGATCCGCTATGAATGCGAACAGAGTCTGAAACGGCTTGGCGTCGACGTGATCGATCTATATCAATGCCATTGGCCGGATCCGTCGTCGAATCTCGACGATACCATGGACGCGTTGCTCGAACTTCAGCGGCAAGGCAAGATCCGCGCAATCGGCGTCAGCAATTTCACGCCCGAAATGATGCGCCAATGCCTCGCCAAAGGCGTCATCGCCAGCGATCAGCCGAAATACAACATGCTCGAGCGCGACATCGAACCTGAACTCCTTCCCTTCTGCCGCGAACAAAACATCGGTATCCTCGCCTACAGTCCGATGGCCATGGGCCTGCTCACGGGCAAGATGGGACCCGACTACATGTTCAAAGGCGACGACACGCGCCAGCATCGCCCATGGTTTACGGTAGAAAATCGCCAACGCGTCCGCGGTATGCTCGAAAAGATCAAACCCATCGCGGACGATCACGGCGTTACCTTCGGACAACTCGCGCTGAACTGGGTCATCTCGCAGCCCGGCCTCACGACCGCGCTCGCGGGCGCACGCAACGAAACGCAAGCCGCCGAAAACCTTAAGGCCGCTGATTTCACGTTGTCGGACTCGGAACTCGCCACAATCCGGCGTAGCGCCGACGAGTTGGGAGCGCCCGTATGAACAAGCCAACGCTCCGCGTCGGCATTGTCGGAGCTGGCTTCTCGGCGCGATTTCATTACGAAGCGATCCGCAAGGTGTACAGCGTCGATGTGGACGTGAAAGGCGTTTATGCGCTCGACCGTGAGCAGGCCGCCGGGTATGCCGCCGAACGCGGCATTCGCGCGTACGATTCACTCGAGGCGTTGCTTGATGACGTGGATGTCGTCCATTGCTGCGTGCTCGTCGCAGGCCATGAACAAGTCGCCGTCGCGGCGCTCGAACGCGGCAAGTTCGCCATCGTCGAGAAACCCTTGACCGGTTATTGCGGCGACGGCTCGGACTCGTTTCACGGCGACCGGTTCCCGAAAGAGGACGCGTTGCGTCACGGCATGGCGAGCGTCGAACGCATGCTCGAAGCCGAAGCCAAGAGCGCGGGCCGCATCCTCTACGCCGAGAATTGGGTCTACGCGCCTTCGATTCAGAAGGAGCGCGAAATCATCGAGAAAACCGGCGCGCAGATCCTCTGGATGCACGGCGAGGAATCGCATTCCGGCTCGCACAATCCGACGTATGCCTACTGGAAATATTCCGGCGGCGGCGTCATGCTCGGCAAGGGCTGCCACCCGTTATCGGCGGCACTGTACCTCAAACGCGTCGAAGGCCGCGCGCGCAACGGCCAGCCCATCCGCCCGAAAACCGTCAGCGCGCGGACGCACGCGATCACGCGCATGGACGGCTTCCGCGACGAAGGTCATATCCGCCGCGACTATTACGACATCGACGATTTCTCGATGATGCACGTCACGTTCGAGGACGGCACGCTCGCGACGGTCTTTGCCTCGGACATCGTTATCGGCGGAATCCACAACTGGCTCGAAGTCTGCGCAAACAATCACCGCACCTTCTGCAATATCAACCCAAACAACGCGCTGCAGGTCTACAACCCGCTCGATGCGAATTTCCGCGACGTGTATACCGTCGAGAAAATCGGCACGAAACAGGGTTGGACCGCCATGCCGGCCGACGAAGACTGGACCACCGGCTACCCGCAGGAAATCGAGGCGTTCTACCGGACCATCGCGTTCGGCGAACCACTCGAAAGCGACAGCCGTCTCGCCGCCGACAGTATCTCGACCATCTATAGCGCATACGTGTCCGCCGAACGAGGCGGCGTCGAAATGCCGGTAAGGACTTTCTAGCCATGCTGAATGTGCGTGACATCGAAACCGTACGCGCGTACCGTCCATTCCTCGTCGCGCATCGCGGCGGCGTGATTGCGCCGGACGCGCCCGAAAACTCGCGGCCCGCCATCGAGCGCGCGGCGGTGCATGGCTACGCGATGGTCGAACTCGATGTGATGGAATCGCGCGACGGCATTCCCGTACTGCTGCACGACGGCCTTTACATCAACTGCGGCGTTCGCGCACGCATCGCGGATTTCACGGCGGCGGATTTGACCGCCATCCGTTATCGGGCCAGCGAAGAACCCATTCTAACGCTCGAACAAGCCCTCGATATCTGCGCGGAGCGCGGTCTCGGCGTCATGCTCGATAAACTCGGCAACGACGCCGCGCCGAACGGCGAGATGTCGGAGGCATGCCTGAAACGCGTGGCAGACCTCTTGTGCAAAAGAAACCTGTCCTCTGCAACCGTGTCGATCATCGATTCGTCCTGGCGGCGGCGGCATCTGGCCGACGTGGCGCTGTTTCCGATCCCGAAAGGCGACGTGGCGCTCGCCCTGGCCGGCGAATCGCTTCCCGTGAAAGACGAATTCTGGTTCGGTTGGGCGGCCGAATTGGACGATAGAACCATCGCGCGGCTCCAGGCGCTCGGCACGTTTCTCATCGTATCGATCAACACGTTCCATTACCCGAAACACGCCGTCGATCAATTGGCTCGAGCGGACATCGAGCGCCTGCTCGACGCGGGCGTCGAGGGCTTCCAGATCGACAGCGTGTTCGAATCGTTCTTCCCGCCCGACGCGAAACGATCATGACGGAGCCGTCCTCCCAACGCCGCGACGTGCCGCGTTTCCTGATCCGCGCGAGCGTACTCGTGGCACTCAACGTCGCGCTGGCGTGGGCGGTCCTGTGGGCGGCCGGCGCGTACCGCTCCTACGAGCAATGGGAGACCGACTCGATCCTGTACGCAACACCCAAGAACGCGTCGTTCGATTTTGTTTCGCTGGGCACGTCGCGCACGCGCATCTTTTCCGAGTTCAAGGACAACTACGATTTCGTCGCGCACGACCTCGGCTTGCGTTTCCTGAACCTTGCGATTCCGTTCGGCGGCGGCATCCTGCCCGAACGTCTGTTCCTCGAAAATTTTTTCGAGCGCGGCAATCGGACCAAAGCCGTCGTGCTATTCCTCGATCCGTTCACGGTTTTTTCCGATCGTCTGAACCGGGAACATCGATTCGTGTACTACGAACCGTTTCGCGTGCGATTCCTGGCGAAACTCGTCGTCAACCGGTTCCCCTTCGAGCGCATCGCGACCTATGTCCGCTCGAAGTTCGGTCGCTACTGGTTCGAACGCGGGCCTATGGTCAAGAACCGCGACGGACGCGTGGTCGATATCGCACATATAGATCCCATGGCATTTCGCAAGCGGTTGAACGGCCTGTATCCGGAAAAACTCGATGAGTCCAACTTCGAGCGGTACATGCAGGATGTCGTGCGGATCGTCGATATGGCCGCGAAGCATCAAAGCAAGGCTTACATCGTATTGCTGCCGACGCTGCTCGGCGAAGAGCCTGGTTACGCGAAGGTCATGGCCTTTCTCGCACAGTGCCGCGCACAACATCCCTTCGCGCTATATGATTGGTCCAAATCAATGCAGGATCCGAAGTTCTTTGCGGATCACGACCACCTCAACTACGAGGGCTTCAAATATCTAGCGAAGAACCTGCTCCAACCGGCATTGAACGGAACATGATCCTAAACAAGCTCTTGTTCCTCGATGTCGGGCGCTTGTTTGCCGTATTCGAGGACTTCGTCGAACTTGTATTCGAGCGCGATGCCGGCGTGCTGGAACATCTCTTCGGATTCGCCGCCCGCGTGGTATTTGCGTTCGCACATGACGCGGACGATCCCACTGTTGATGATGAGCATCGCGCACACGCGACACGGCGTCATCTGCAAATAGATCGTCGCCTTGTCGATGGACACGCCAAGTTTCGCGGCCTGGCAAATCGCGTTTTGCTCCGCGTGGACGGTCCGCACGCAATGCATCGTTTCGCGTCCGTCCTCATGGACGGTCTTCTTGAACTGATGCCCGGCGTCGTCGCAATGCGGCAACCCGGCGGGCGCGCCCGCATACCCCGTGACAAGCAACTGTTTGTTGCGCGCGATGACGCATCCGATGCGGCCGCGGTCGCATGTCGAGCGCTTTGCGATCGCCCGCGCTACTTCGAGGAAATAGTCGTCCCATGATGGGCGCTCGTACTTCTCAGACATATCTTCTCCTTTGAATCATAGGACGGATAGGACCCATAGGACGTATAGGTCATATTCGTCCTATAGGTCGTATAAGTCCTATACGTCCTATCTAAACTGGCTACATCCGCTCCAGCGCCTCGATCCCGAGCAATCCGAGCGCGTTTTCGAGCGCGGTCCGCGTGGCGGTGCAAAGCTGTAGACGCGCATCCCGCAACGCGGGCGTCTCTGCCGCCAGTACGGGGCACGCGTGATAGAACGCCGTGAACAGGTGCGCGGTATCGAGTGCGAATTGGCCGATGGGCGCGCAGTTCCGTTGCGTGACGGCATTGCGCACAACATCAGGAAACAACGCCAGTTTCATGACGAGCGCCCACTCGGCATCGGTGTCGAGCGCGGCGTCTTCCGGTACGCCCATGACGGTCTGCCCGTGTTTGCGCAGGATCGAATTGAGCCGCGCACATGAGTATTGGATGTACGGGCCTGTGTCGCCGCTGAACGACAGACTGCTCTCCCAGTCGAAGATCACGTTCTTGTTCGGGTTCACGCGAAGGATCGCAAACCGGATCGCCGCGACGGCTACTTTGCGCGCGATTTCGGCCTGCTCGTCGACGGGGATTTCCGCACACTGCCGCGCAACGCATTCGGATGAGCGCCGCGCCGCTTCGTCGAGGAATTCGGACAGCAGGACACCATTGCCCTGGCGCGTGGACATCTTGCCATCGGCGAGCAGGACATACGCGTAATAGATTACCTCCGGCACTGTGTAACCGGCGGCGTTGAGGATACGTTCCTGTTGTTGGGCGTAAAGCTTGTGATCCTCGCCGAGCACCATGAGGTCGATATCCGCATCGCGTTCGCGTTTGTCGATTGTATACGCGAGGTCGCGGTAGCCGTACATCGAACTGCCGTTCGAGCGCATCAACACGAAGTAGCGGCCCTCTTCGTACGTGTGGCCGAGTTTCGCCAGGTCGACGACGAGCCGTTGATCCTCGTCGGTGAACAGCGCGCCCGCGTCGCGCAACGCCGCCAGCACGATTTCGAGTCGCGCGTCTTTTACGTACTTCGATTCGTAGTCGAATACGTCGTACGAGACATCGAGCCGCGAAAGCACGCCCAACTGGCCAGCGAGGCAGAGATCGGCGACCTTGCGGAACCGCGCTTTCGTTTCAGGATCGCCTGCTTCCATTTTTGCGAGCAGTTCGAAACCCTGTTGCGCGAACGCGGGGTCCGCCTCGGCGCGCGCATTCGCCTCGACGTACAGTTTGAGGATCTGATCGAAGGCCAGGTCTTCGCGTCCTTCGCAGACGAGAAGCAACAGGCCAATTTGGCGGCCAATATCGTTGACGTAATAATGGACTTCGACGTCGTAGCCCTCGAATCGAAGCAGGCGCGCCAGGCTGTCCCCGAACATTGCGCAACGACCGCGCCCGAGGTGCGGGCTTGCGTTCGGATTGATGCTCGTATGTTCGATGAGCACGCGCTGGTTCGCGCCCGTTCCGCTGGCGCCAAAGCGCCGACCTTCCGCCAGCACGCCCGCGACGACACGCCGCGCGATGATCCCGCGATCGAGCCGGAAGTTGCAGTAGGGGCCTGCTGTCGCGACCGACTTCACTTCAGGTCCAAACGCGACCTCTTTGGCGATGCGCGCGGCGAGTTGAGGTGGCGCGAGCTTCAGCTTGCGGGCCGCTTCGAAGGTCCGTAGCGCCACATCGCCCAGTTCGAGGTTTGGCGCGGGCACGAACGCGAGGTCCGCCCGCACGAGTTCCGGAAACGCGGCGCAAATCCGTTCCGCCAATGGTTCAAAGAGATTCATAACGATTTAGGCATCCTTGGTGCAGTAAGTTCGTAATGATTTCCAACCTACATGATGCATTCTTGTACCATAACGGGACGCGGGATGTAAATGCGGGCGGGAATTGAAGTAATGCATGCTCGTATGCTACGATATCCCGCTGTGAAAGGGGAGATCTGTCTCTACGGAGACTGGCTCTCCGGACGGTTAGTTTGACTATGATGGAAAAGTTCTGTGTTTGAATCGTTAAGCAAAAAACTGGAAAGCGTCTTCAAGGACATTCGCGGTCTGGGTAAACTGACCGAGAAGAACATGAAGGACAGTCTCCAGGCGATCCGGGTAGCGCTGCTCGAGGCCGACGTCAACTACAAAGTCGTCAAGCAGTTCATCCAGGATGTACAGGATGCCGCCGTCGGGCAGAAAGTGCTCGATAGCATCCATCCGAGCCAGCAGATCGTCAAGATCGTCCACGACGAATTGGTCAAGCTCATGGGCGGCAAGAACGAGCCGCTCCGCATTTCGCAGAATCCGCCGACGATTATCATGATGGTCGGCTTGCAGGGCCAAGGTAAAACGACATCGAGCGGCAAACTCGCGCGTCTGCTCAAGCAAAACGGCCACCGCCCGTTGCTGGTCGGCGCGGATGTGTACCGTCCCGCCGCCATCCGGCAACTCGAGGTCGTGGCGGAACAGGCGGGCGTCGAGTGTTTCAGCCTCGGCGAGCATGCCAATCCGGTCGACACGTGCGTGATGGCGCGCGGCGAGGCGCAGATGCGCAATTGCGACGTGATCATTCTCGACACGGCCGGGCGCTTGCATGTCGACGAGCAGATGATGGGCGAGGTCCGCCAGATTCACAAGTCCGTTTCGCCACACGAGATCCTGTTTGTCGCCAACGCGATGATCGGCCAGGACGCCGTCAACGCGGCCAAGGAATTCAATGATGCGCTGCCGTTGACGGGCGTGATCTTGACGCAGTTGGACGGCGATGCGCGTGGCGGTGCGGCGATTAGTCTGATTACCGTAACCGGGTGCCCGATCAAGTTTGTGGGCACCGGCGAACGACTCGATGCACTCGAACCGTTCCATCCGCGGCGGATGGCAGACCAAATTCTGGGCATGGGCGATGTCGTGTCGCTCGTCGAACGGGCGCAGCAGGTCGTGGACCGCGATCAGGCGCAGTAGTTCCTGGAAAAGGCCCGCAAGGCTAGTTGGGACCTCGAAGATTTTTTGCAGCAGATGCAGCAAGTCAAGAAAATGGGGTCGATCAGCGACCTGATGAAGAAGATCCCCGGCCTGAACAAATTGGTGCCGCAAGGCGCGGAGCTTCCCGAAGACGAACTTAAGTATACCGAGGCGATCATCTATTCGATGACGCCGTACGAACGGCGTAATCCGAAAATGATCAACGGGAGCCGCCGCCGCCGGATCGCCGACGGCAGCGGCACGACCGTGCAGGACGTCAATGCCATACTGAAAGATTTCGAAAAGATGCGAAAGATGGTTAAGCAGATGATGAAGAACGTCCCCCGGGGCAAGGGGCCTTTCCCCCCGATGGCGCCCCCTCCGGGAATGGGCTTCAACTAAAGGACTCACGAAGAAAGGAGAACAATGGCAACAGTAATTCGGATGAAACGAGGCGGGCGTACGCATGCGCCGTACTATCGCGTGGTCGTAATCGACTCGCGCAGCCGCGTACGCGGACGGGAATTGGACGCGATCGGATTCTACCATCCGTGCGCACGTCCGTTGCCGTTGGCGGAAGTCGACACCGAGAAGGCGCTGTCATGGCTTGCGCTTGGTGCGCGTCCGTCGGATACGGTCAAGAACGTGTTCACGCAGAAGGGCATCATGGCTGCGCATGTTGCGCGCAAGCTGGCTGGCGGAGCGCCTGCGGTCGAAGTGTCTTCGGTCGAAGTGCCAACGTCCGAGCCAGCGCAAGCCGTAAGCGCGGCCGTGGAGGAATAGTGCCGTGAAAGAGTTGGTTGAACTGATCGCGAAGAAACTCGTCGCGCATCCGGACGAGGTCCAAGTGACCGTCGTGGAAAGCGAAGAAGGCGAGTCGATCGAGTTGCGCGTAAATCCCGAAGATATGGGGCGTGTGATCGGCAAGGCCGGGCGGACTGCGAAAGCTATCCGCGCGTTGGTCAGCGCCGCCGCCTCGAAGGCCGGGAAACGCGCGTAGTTGCAGATTGTCGAATAGTCCGCGCGACGGCACGGCCATGTCGGCCCGAAGAGTCGAGATCGGAAGCGTGCGCTCAGTCAATCCGGCCCGGCGCGAGTTGCGTATCCGGCTGGCGGTGGACAGGGTCGCAACGGATCCGCCGTCGCAATGGTTGTATGTGCATGAAGCCGATGGGCGCGAGACGCGTTGCCGGATCGAGCAGGTGCATGGCGATATCGTGATGCTGGCGGCCGGTGTGACACGCGATGCCGTGGCGCGGATGCGCGGCGCAACGGTTTACGCCGATGTGGACGCGTCGGCGACGGCGACGGCAAGCTGGCAAGATCGGCTGGCCATGCTGGAAGGGTTCGAAGTAGTAGACGAGGCGGGCAATCGCCTGGGAACGGTAGTAGCGGTGTATGCAACCGGTGCGAATGGCGCGATCGAAGTGGCCAAGGCCGACGGCGGAAGTCTGTTGTTGCCCGCCATTGATCGCGTGATAGCGTCGGTGGATGTGGAACGAGGCCGGGTGGTCGTGAAGGACATCGCCTCGTACGTAGTTGAAGATGCGGATTGACGTCCTGACGTTGTTTCCGGAAATGATCGAGGCAGGCGTGCGTGTCAGCCTCTTGGGCAAGGCGATCCAGGAAGGGATCTTGGAGGTCGCCGCGACCAATATCCGGGATTTTTCGGCGGATCGTCATCGGACCGTGGACGACGCGCCTTATGGCGGCGGCGCCGGAATGGTCATGAAGTGCGAGCCGATCTACGCGGCGGTGGAAAGCCTGCGTGACCGGAACTCACTTGAGCGGATCATTCTGTTGTCGCCCAGCGGACGTCGGCTCGACCAGCGTCTCGTGCGCGAGTTGGCCTCGGCGCGCGACATGGTGCTTTTGTGTGCGCGATACGAAGGCGTGGACGAACGGGTCCGTGGGGATCTGTGTACGGACGAAATATCGATAGGCGATTACGTGCTTAGCGGCGGCGAAGTGGCGGCGCTGGCGGTCATCGAGGCCGTCGGGCGCATGCTACCCGGTGTCGTGGGTGCGTGGGAATCCGTTGCGACGGATTCGTTTTATGACGGGCTGCTGGGGTTTCCCCAGTATACCCGGCCTCCGGATTTCCGAGGCATGGGCGTGCCGGAGGTATTGGTGTCGGGCCATCACGCGGCGATCGAGCGGTGGCGACGTAAACAGGCGTTGCGCTTCACGATCGAGCGGCGACCCGATTTGTTGGTGAATAGTACTGACGCGGACAAAGCCCTTCTCGTCGAAATCGAGCGGGAAGAGGCGGAACGCAAGAGGGAGATGGAACAGTGAATGCTTTAGCGGAACTCAGTGCGGCGCAGAAAAAGCCGGCGGACAAGATTCCCCATTTCAACATCGGGGACACGGTACGCGTGCATTTCCGTATTGTCGAAGGCGAGAAAGAACGCATCCAGGTCTTCGAAGGCGTGGTGATTGCACGTAAGGGCGACGAGTCGCCCAACGCGAATTTCACCGTGCGCCGCGTGGCGTTCGGCGAAGGTGTGGAACGCGTGTTCCCGCTGCACTCGCCGCGCGTCGAGAAGGTCGAGGTCACGCGCGAAGGCGCTGTGCGTCGCGCCAAGCTGTATTACCTGCGCGAACGGTCGGGCAAGGCGGCGCGCGTCAAGGCCAAGGGGCGAACCACCAAAAAACTGAAAGTGGCAACCAGCTAAGAATTTCGTAGGTACTGGCTCCGTTTTCCGTGTAGTTTTATAAGGACTGGCTCCGTTTTTCGAGTAGCGTAGCGAAAAATGGCGCTTGTCCTGTTTTTTTATTGGGGAGCATCCGCGTTCTATTCCAGAAATGGGGCGGGTGTGAAACAAGGCTTCAAGAGTACGCCGGGATATGAACACCTCGCGCGCCGGATAGATCCATCTCTATTTGCCGCGCTCCGGGATGTCCATGATAGAATGATTGGGTGGGAGGCCGGCCTTGGGCGCACGCTTCGCACACGACGTTTTTTTTGGAGAGTATGACGATGCCGGAACAGGGTTCCGTTGGACTGGTTCAGACGCAATACGTAACGTTTGCCGAGCCGCCGAACGAGATGCCGTTGGATTGCGGTGGGCGGTTGGGACCGATCACGCTGGCATACGAGACGTACGGTGAACTGAACGCGGATCGGTCGAATGTGGTTCTGATCGTTCACGCGTTGTCGGGCGACGCTCACGTCGCGGGCCGCCATGCGCCGGACGATCCGAAGCCCGGCTGGTGGGATGCGATGATCGGACCGGGCAAGGGTTTCGACACGGCCCGTTATTTTGTGATTTGCTCGAATGTCATCGGCGGCTGTCGTGGCTCGACGGGGCCGTCGTCGATCAATCCGGCGACGGGGCGGCCGTACGGTTTGGCATTTCCGATTATCACGATTGCGGACATGGTTCGCGCTCAGGCGCATCTGCTCGATCATCTCGGCATCGAGCAACTCCTTTCGGTGGCCGGCGGTTCGATGGGGGGTATGCAGGTGCTTGAATGGGCCACGCAGTTTCCCGAACGCGTGCGCTCGGCAATCGTCATCGCGTCGTCGCACATGAGCGCGGCGCAGGCCATCGCGTTCAATGCGGTAGGCCGCCATGCCGTGCTGGCCGATCCGTTGTTTCGTGACGGCGATTACTACGCGGAGGAAGGGCCTGCAAAGGGACTTTCCATCGCGCGGATGCTGGCGCACATCACGTATCTCTCGCAGCAGTCGATGCACAACAAGTTCGGGCGCGCCCTGCGCTGGGCCGACCGGTACAGTTACGATTTCGACAGCGAGTTCGCGGTCGAGACCTACCTGGACTATCAGAGCGAGCAGTTTGTCAACCGCTTCGACGCGAACAGTTACCTGTACATCACGAAGGCGCTGGATTACTTCGATCTCTCGGTGTCGTACGGTTCGCTCGGGAAAGCGCTGGCGCGCGTGCAGGCATCGATGCTCGTGCTATCGTATTCGAGCGACTGGCTGTATCCGCCGTGCGAGTCGGAGCAAATCGTGCAGACGCTCACGCGCCTCGAGAAGGATGTCGCCTATTGTTGCATCGAGTCGGATTATGGCCATGACGCCTTCTTGCTGGAAGTGGACGTCATGGAGAAGATCATCGGCGGCTTCTTGCGCAACGCGGGTGAGAAGGGCCGCTATTGCGCCAAGAAACCGAACTGCGCGTGCGTGACCCGCGACGCCGTCGTCAATCGTCGCGACAACAGCATCTACGACGGACGCCGCATCGACTACGAACGGATCGTGGACCTGATCGAGGATGGCAGCCGGGTGCTGGATATTGGTTGCGGCGACGGCGTGTTGTTGTGCCAATTGATGCGGGAGAAAGACGCGCGCGGCATGGGCATCGAACTCGATCAGGATAGTATCGTCAGTTGCGTTCAGTGTGGGATTCCGGTGGTCCAGGCCGATATCGACAAGGGGTTGGCAGGGCTTCCGGATCAAAGTTTCGATTATGTGATCCTGAGCATGACGCTTCAGGTCATCAAGCGACCGGATATCGCGATTCGCGAGATGTTGCGTATTGGGCGCAAGTGCATCGTCAGCTTCCCGAACTTCGGGTTCTGGAAAGTGCGTGTCATGACGGCGTTCTGGGGCCGGGCGCCGGTCACGCGCAACCTGCCGTACCCGTGGCACGAGTCGCCAAACCGGCATGTGCTGTCCATCAAAGATTTTCGGAATTTCTGCGCGGCGCACGGTGCGCGCATCTTGAAGGAGATCCCGATTTCCAGCCATGGGCGCACGGTGCATACCGCCGATTTCTGGCCGAATTTGCTGGCCGACGAAGCGGTGTTTGTGATCGCCGCCGCAGAGGGTCGAACATCTGCCGGGCGGTGATGGACGAATTGCCTGCGCTCAGGCCCACTTTATTTGCAGCGGATTTCGTTCGGGAATCCGCGCGTGGCTGTATTGGGGGTAGCCGATCATCATCGCGCCGCAGACCTTGTGTTCGTCCGGTATGCCGAGGAACGGGACGATTGCGGAGTTGAACATCGTGGCCGCGAGCAATACGCCCGCCCAGCATGTGCCAAGGCCGTGCGCGTGTGCCGCGAGGTCCAGGTACGCGAGCGAGATCGTGCAGTCGGTGCTTGGATCGAAACCTTCGATGGGCGCATACGCGACGATCAGTTGGGGCGCGCCGCGCAGGAAGCGGTCGACGCCGTTGTCGTAACCTTGAACCATGCGCTCAAAGTAGGGGATGGGGCGAAGGCCGTCGGCAATCATGCGGGAAAGTTCGCGTAACTTATCGGGTGTTTCGATGACCAGCCACCGCAATGGCTGCCGGTTCGTGGCCGTTGGCGCCCAGCGCGTCACATCCAGTACGCGGGTCAGCAGATCGCGCGGCACAAGCTCTTTCGTGAAGAGGCGCACCGACCGGCGCGACTTGAGAAACTGCGTAGCGGCCTCCGGTGAGACGGCGCATTCGCTCCGGACCGGTTCCAGGTCGACCGTGCGCAACGCACCCAGCGCCAGCGCCGCGTGTGGGCATATCGCGATGCAGTGTCCGCAGTTCAGACACAGCGCTTCGAGGCCCTGAATCGCTTCCGGCAACCCGTTGGCGTCCCATCCCAGGATCTGTGTGGGACAGTCCTGTATGCACAGCCCGTCGCGCTTGCATGATGCCGCATCGACCGTAATAAGATTCATTTTGCGTTTCCCTTCCACGCTTGTCGCCGTACAGCAAACAGCATCGGCTGTCCAAGCCGCATGGCGTGAACAGCCGATGATCGTTTCGAGAGGCCCGTCTTATGGTTTTAGGCCAGCCTTTGCGGCAGCGGCTTTGGCCTCTTCCTCGCGCTTGCGCTGGAGCTCTTCCCAACGTTGCTTGGCCACCTTGCCTGCGTCTATCTGTTTCTTCGCCAGTTCCTTGATGTCGCGTTTCTCTTTGCCCTGCGTAGTGGTTTCGTCGTCGGAAATGACCTTCAAGATGTCGGGCACGCGTTCGTATGCGACAGTGGCGTCATCGAAACGGTGCTCGTCGATGGCCTTGTTGCCATTGTCGATCGAGTCGCTCGCGGCATTCAACACGTCGTTAGTTATGTCGGTGATATTTTTCGTGATCAGTTTAGTGGCCTCTTTGGCGGTATTGGCCTGATCGGCGAAGTCCTGGTCGATGGCCTCATACAAGCCGACGGCCTGGTTGTAGGTGACGATGGCGTTGCCATAGTTCGAATCGAGGCGGGCCTTCTCGGCCTGTGCCTTGACCTTTTCCGCCGAGGCGATGATGCTGACATTGAGTTCGCGGCGCGCTTTGCGATCGGCGATGGCCGCATTGGTCTGGGCGATCTTCGCGGCGATGGCATCGTTGGTCTGTTCGTAATCAAGCGCGCGCATAAAAGCGTCGAGCGCACTGGGCAGATCCTGCTCGGTCGCACCGGGACGCGCCGCTGCTGCAAAAGCCGTATTGCCGAGCATGGCGAAGTGTGCGGATAGCTTCTCGCCGACGGCGCGCCGGTCGGCGCCGGGCATGTCGTAGGTTGTTTGCCATTCGTGCACGCCGCGTTCGATCGCCTCGCTCGAACCGAACTTGTAGAACAAGTCGCCCACCGTGTCCACCGCCTTCGGGTCATGCACGCCGAGCGATTCGAAGTTCTCATACGCCTTGGTTGCCTGGTGGAAGTTCTTCTTCTCGACAAGCATGTATTGTACCTCTTTCACAAGGTACCAGCAAACCGATTCGCGCGAGGGATCTGCCATGTCGTGGTCCGGCTGCGCGCGCAAAATTGTGTACCAGATGTCTGCGCTGGTGTCCACGCACTGCGTGAAGAGGTTCTGCGCCCCATTGTTCAGATACCCCTCATATTGTTTCCCGCGCTGGTAGTCGTCGGCGATCATCTGGCCGGCGTTGGTATAGAAACTCCGGCGTCCATTTATGAACGTGGTGGTATTGCGAACGTATTCGCGTTCATTCTGACGGGACCGGTAGGCGAACTTGTCCACCCTTGCATCGATGTCCGCCTCGATCCGTTTTTTGAGCTCGGCCCCCTGGGGTGTGGTGTCCATGGAAAATGGCAAGAGCAGATCCGAGACGGTGGCCGCGAGGGCTCCCATACGGAATGCAAAATAGCTTCCCACGCCGAACTTGCGGACATCGCGCAGCAACCGGATCTCGTTGTCGATGGCCTCGATGGCGTCGGCTTCGCTGGCAAAAGGCTTGTCGTGGCTGAGCACGGTCGCGCCCGCCACCGCCCCGCGGAAGACATCTTCCTCATACGACATATCCTCGGCGTGAAAGGCGTTTGGGATGGTCTTTCGCTCGACGGGCAAAACCGTGGAGCAAATCGCCCGGCGGGCGCGCGATCCCCATGCCGCAGCGTCTTGCGCGGCCATTGCCATCACGAGCCCGAACATTATCGCAGTCAAAACTATTTTTCGTTCCATAATCCCCTCACACGTCATGTGGCATCGCCGCAATCGGTCTCTCCATTTGCGAAAGGCATCTTCAAACTTCACAGGACATGCGGTCCCGCGAACCGTCACGGGCCCTCACGCGTCACTAAAATAGCACCTTTCCCGGTATATTACAAGAAAGGCTGTAGGCTGTAGGCTTGAGGCTGTAGGAAGTGCACGTTGCACTTTCTGCCTATAGCCTACAGCCTACGGCCTCAGGCCTCGCAATTCGGGTTTGATTTCGCGGGGCGGAGGGCCTAGACTTGCAGCGTGAAGTTCACGCCTTTCCTTAGAATCTGCCTGGGAGCGTTCCTTGTCGATTTCGCGGTGATGATTTTCATCACGGTGATGCCGTTCTATGTTTACCGGCAGATTGGCGGCGGTGCGGCGATGTCGGGGGCGATCGGGGCGTCGCAGGCGGCGTTCTATGCGCTGGCGTCGTTCGGTTCGGCGTGGATTGTGTCGCGCGCGAAGAACGGGATGACGTTCGCATTCGTTGGCGCGGCGGCATTTGGCGTGTTCTCGTGTTTGTTTCCGATGTCGCGCAATCCGTACGTGTGCGGCCTGTTCGCGACATTCGCAATGGCGTCGCTTGCGCTGGTATGGCCCGCGTTGCACGCGTGGGTCGGCGGCGAACCGGACGTTCACCGGCGTGGGGTGCGCATGGGCTGGTTCAACCTTTCCTGGAGTTTCGGGTTTGCGTTGAGTCCGCTCGTGGCGGGGCCGCTGTTCGACTACGACTACCGATTGCCATTCTTGTTGCTTGTGACGCTGTGCGCGCTGTGCGCCGTGCTTCTGCGCTCGCTTCCGAACGAGAAGGACCATTACCTTCCGGCCAGCGCGGAATTGCTGGCGGCGCGGGCCGGCCATGACCGGGCAAGCGAGATGCATCTCTACAGTGCGTGGTGCGCGACGTTCGTTGGCAGCGTCCTCGCGACGGTTACGCGCAACGTGTTTCCCAAACGCGTCGACGAACTCGTCGCATCGCATGAACTGCGGTTCCTGTTCGAGGACGTTCCCGCGTCGATCTTGACGGTAAACGCCGCGACGAAATATTCGTGGCTCGCGTTCGCGCTCGGTGTAACGACGGTGATTTGTTTCATGGTGTTGGGGCGCACGCGGCGTTGGCATCACAACGTCACGCTCGTGTTCTGGCTCGAGGCGTTGGCGGCATGCGCCTTTTGGGCGCTGGGTTCGACGCGCAGTCTCGCGGTCATGGCGCTGTGCTTCGTCGTGACGGGTGCGTTCGCAGGCGTGACGTTCTTTCAGGGAGTCTATTACAGCATGGCCAATCCCGATCACAAGCACCGTCGCGCGGCCATCAACGAAGGCTTGATCGGTGTCGGCGGATTCGTAGGCAGCATCGGCTTCGGTTGCCTGGCCGGACGCTACGGTATCGCCATGCCTCTCCACTATACGCCCGTGTTCATTGCCGTCATGATGGTGTTTCAGATTGCGCTGCTGCGATACAGGCATGAGGCTGTAGGCTGTAGGCTGTAGGCTGTAGGCTGTAGGCTGTAGGCTGTAGGCAGAAAATGCAACGTGCACTTCCTACAGCCTACAGCCTACAGCCTCAGGCCTCATTCTGCGCTTGTTGAAGTTGTGCTTGTGTTTGGGTAGCGTTATGATAGTTGTGTTTTCAACGGGAGGGATAGAAATGGCACGTGTAATGGGTAAACGAATCGTTTGTGTATTTGTGTTGTGCATGGCCGTCGTGGTGTTCAATGCCATGGCGGCGGTAAGTGTGCCGAGCGTCATCGGCAGTCATGCGGTGTTGCAGCAGGGCAAGCCGATCCCGATTTGGGGCAAGGCGTCGCCGGGCGAGGAAATCGCTATTACGTTCAACGGTAAGACGATCAAGACGAAGGCGGGCGCGGAGGGCAAGTGGCTCGTTAAGCTGCCTAAGGCCAAGGCGGGCGGCCCGTACGAGTTGGCCATTGCGGGCAAGGACAACACGCTGAAGTTCGACGATGTGCTTGTGGGCGAGGTATGGGTCGCTTCGGGTCAGTCGAACATGCAGATGGCCGTGAATGGCACGAATAACGCCCCGCAAGAGATCGCCGCCGCGAATTTCCCGAAAATACGCCTCTTCTCCGTGAAGCGGACGGTGGCCACGCAGCCGCAAGACAATTGCGAAGCGGCGTGGACGGCCTGTACGCCGGCGTCGGTTCCTGATTTTTCGGCGGTGGCGTTTTATTTTGGGCGCGAGATCCACAAGGCGTTGAATGTGCCGGTCGGGCTGATTCATACATCGTGGGGCGGTACGCCGGCGGAGTCGTGGACGAGCCGCGGCATGCTCGAGAGCGATCCTGCATTGAAGGATATCGTCGTGAAATGGGACAAGACGCTCGCCGATTATCCCGATGCGAAGATCGCCTACGACGCGGCGATGGCCGAGTGGCAGAAGACCGCCGATAAGGCCAAGGCCGACGGTCAGCCGGAACCGAAGAAACCGGGCGCGCCTGCGGGTCCGGACAGTCCGTGGCTCGCGTCGGGTCTGTACAATGCGATGATCGCGCCGCTGGTGCCGTATGCGATTCAGGGCGCGATCTGGTATCAGGGTGAATCCAACGCCGGGCGCGCGTACCAGTATCGCAAGCTGTTCCCTGCGATGATCCAAGACTGGCGTAACGCGTGGGGCGAAGGACCGTTCGAGTTCTACTTCGTGCAGTTGGCTAATTTCACGAAGCGTCTGCCTGACCCCGGCGATTCGGAGTGGGCCGAGTTGCGCGAGGCGCAAAACATGACGCTCGATCTCCCGAACACGGGCACGGCGCTTGCCATCGATATCGGCGATGCCGACGACATCCATCCGCGCAACAAGCAGGATGTCGGCAAGCGGCTAGCACTCAACGCCCTCGCCAAGGTGTACCACAAACATGTCGCCTTTTCCGGACCGATGTACAAGTCGATGCAAGTGAAGGGTAATAAGGCCGTACTGAGTTTCAACCATGTGGACGGCGGACTCGTCGCGAAGAACGGCACGCTTAAGAGCTTCGCCCTCTGCGGCGACGACAAGAAATTCGTCTGGGCCGATGCCGTCATCAATGGAAAGACCGTCGTTGTGTCGTCGCCCAAGGTTGCAAAACCTGTCGCCGTCCGCTACGGCTGGGCGCACAATCCCGAATGCAACTTCTACAACGGCGCCGGTCTGCCCGCGTCGCCGTTCCGCACCGACGATTGGCCCGGCATCACCGCCGGCAAGAACTGAATGAGGCCTGAGGCTGTAGGCTTGAGGCTGTAGGAAGGGCGAGGTATCGTATTTCATCCTACAGCCTCACTTCCTACAGCCTACAGCCTCTTAGGCCAGGCTCTGTGAATAGACTGTTTCGCCCGTTTGCCAGGCTGCTCGTTCGAGTCTTCTTTCCCGGTATTGCGAAGAGCCTCGATGAGGAAGGCCAGTTCGACCTTCGCGGTGCTCGTTCCAATTCCGATGAAATCGACCTTTCGCGGCACATCGACGTCGAGGACAACGGTTCGGATACGACGCTCGTCTGTTTCGCGGGTATGGCCGTACTCTATGCCGCAATGCCCAAGTTCGAGTTCCGCAAGACACTTGCCGAGTCGGGCGGCGTGTACAATTTCGTCTGGGTGCGCGACATCTACCGAGCGTTCTACGATCTCGCGCCGGACGGCTCGTCGGGCGGTCTCGCGTTCTACGCGCGAATCGTCGCCGACGCGCTTGGAAAACTGAATTCGAGGCACAACATCGCCATTGGCGCTTCAGGTGGCGGCGCGGCCGCTTTCGCCTTCAGCGGCATCCTCCCGATCCATCACGTGATCGCGTTCAATCCGACGTTTCCCTTGGGCGCCTATTGCTCGCGAAAAAACATATGCGGGATTCTTCTCGACTTCCGCAAATTGCTGCGCAAGCCCAAGAACTATATCGAAGTGGTCTTCGTTACCCTCGGCGTGCGATATCTGCTGCACCGCAATTACCGGATCGTCGGCGCGAAGAACATGACCAACCCGCTCGAGTGCTACCTGCGCAAGCAACCTCCGGCCCGTGCCACCGTCTTTTACAGCACGCGGTGTCTGCCCGACGCCCAACAAATCGAACAGTTCAAGGATATCCCCACCGTGTTCGTAAAGCCGATCGAATCCGCGCGGCACAACTGTATGGCCGAACTCAAACTACGCGGCGAACTCGGCGCGCTCATCCACAACGAAATCATCGCGGGCCTCGCCGAACGGAGTTAGGCGTCAGGAGCGGCCATTCCAACTTCTAACTTCTAACCTCTAGCGTTGAAGTAGTTTTCGAGTCGTTCGCGCCAGGCGCGCCGGTCGTCGTCGGACATGAAGAAAACGAAGGCGTTGGCGGCACGTTGGACTTCCATGACGTTGATGAGGAAGTCGTAGACGGCATTGGCGGCGAGGTCGTCGGAGGCGTTGGCGGCGGTCTGTGCGTCGATCAACTCGACCAGCAATGCCATGCCTTGCGCGTAGGCATCGGTCACGAGGTCGAGGGCTTTGTGCGCGGCCTCGGCGGCGGCCCGAGTCTGTTCGATGTTCTCGTTGGTGGCGCGGGCCGCGAGCGCATACGAGCGAACGCGCTGTTCGATTTTTTCGGCGATAACCTCGCGGTCGAGCTTGAGTTGTTCGAGCGTTTCGCTGGCTTTTCCGACGGCGGCCTTGCGCGCACCGCCGGCGTAGATTGGCAGCGAGGCCTTGATGCCTATATTCCATTCCGTGTCATCGGGATACTTGAGTACCAGGCCCAACAGCCAAGGTTCCTTTACGCCTTCGCCGTCTTTTTCGAGAATTCGCCCGATCTCGGCCTGCATGCCGACAACTGGCATATAGTATGTCCGTTTGGCCGAAACGAGTCCGCGTTGCTGCGCGGCGATACCCGCGTCGATTTGATGAAGCTCGGGCGACGCGCCGACCGCTTCTTTGGCCAGGAAATCGCGGAACAGGCCGAAGGTCCGGTCGTCGGCGAGGTAGCTTGCGAACGGGCTGTCGCCGCCAGCGAAGCGCGTGTCTTCCGGGCTAAGGTCTTCGGTTAAGAACGCTTCCTCGATGGGACGATGCAACAGGCGGTTCATCGCGAGTTCGGCGGCTTTTCGCAGGGCTTCGGATTCGATGACGGCCTTCTTATCTTTGGCGATTTCGTTTTCCCAGCGAAAGAGTTCAACAGGATTGCCGGTCCCGGCGGTCTTGCGTACCCGCGCGAGTTCGAGGTGCGAACGCGACATGCGCAGGATGCCCTTGCGGATCCGTTCGCCCGTCTTGGCGCGCAGGAGGTTCAGATACGATTTGGCGGCATCGAGCGCCGTGTCGAGTTTCGTGCGTTCGAACTCGAATTCGCGCGCCCTTTGCAGGAGCTTCTGTGCATTGAGATTGGCCCAGGCCTGTTCCGCGAAAATGACCTGCGTGAATGACACGGACGCGGTGATCGAATGTTCGGGATACATCCCCGCGCTCGCGGCCGCGCGGTCCTTGTCGAGCCGGACGTCCGTAACGGCGGCATCGAGTTTCGGCAAGAGTTTCGCGCGCGCGTCGCGGATGTTTTCCTTGCCCGCGGCAACTTTGTGGACGCCGGATTCGATCTCGAGATTGGACGCCACCGTGCCGACAACCGCGTCCGTCAGGCTCAGGCGCCGGTCGATATTCGTCGCCTGTTCGTTCAGAACTTCCGCTTCGAGGAGGACGGTATGCGCAATGGCGACATCGAGTGCGCGCGCCGTTGCCATATTGATGACGAGCCGCTCGTCTTTCGTGAACGAGACGGGCAACGCCTCGGCCTTCTCGCCCATTTGCGTTCGCTGGATGTACAGCGCCGCGCGCCGCGCCATGCGAAGCGTGTCCGACTGCGGATTGATGCAGGCAAGGATGCCGCGCTCGACATCGCCGCGTCCGCCGAATGAAAAACTCGGCAGCTTGCGGTCGACGAGCAGCCGCGACAATTGTCCGAGGGCCTCGTCGGACATTTGCAGCAGCGGTCCGACATAGACCGCTTCGGTCCCGGACGGGATCGCGCCAACGGCGTCGGGAATCGAATCCTTTACCGGCACGATGTCCACCGACAGTCCAAGCGACTCGGCGGTCTTGCGGCAGTTGTCGCGGAATGTCGGCACGGCATCGAACAGGATCTGGTTGCCGAGGATGGCCACTTTCGTGAACGGCACGAGTTCGTGGAACGCTTCGAGATCGCGCTTGAACGGAGTGGGCGACGCCATGAACATCAGATTGGCCTTGCCGCTGCCGCCATCCTTGATTGCGATGCCCAACGCGTCGGCATCCATGATGTACGGCGCGATTACCGGCTTCGGCAACGACATGCGTCGGCACGCATTCGTCGAGGCGAGCGTTCCGAGCGCAATCACGAGGTCGACGTTCGGATTCGCCAGCAGTTGGTTCAGGCTTGCGTCGACGCCGGCCCACGTACCGTCGGCTACGACGCACGATTCCGGTGGACAGATCGCGCCGAATTCGTTCTTGTCCAGCCCCTCGATCTCACGTTGAAAGGTCGCGCGGACCTCGTCGCCGCCGGGCAATGCAGCGTCCTGCAACATACCCACGCGCAACTCGCCATACACCGGCAGGCACAACGCCAGCAGGCAGAGCCCGATTGCATATCGAACGAATCCCCGGTACTGCATTTGCTATTACTCCTAAGATCTCGCACATGAACTATGAATTATGAATTATGAATTATGAATTATCAATGTCGGGCAGCAAACGACCTTCGCACGTATCCATTTCATAATTCATAATTCAGAATTCCAAGCAGGTAGTTCCTTCGGCTTGGGCCGTTCGGGCATGGTCGGCATTTCGGGAAACCGCACGCCGGGTTTGTCGACGCGTTTCGGGACTTTCGGCATGAGATCTTTGCGCTTGGGCAGCGGCGGTTGCTTCGCGGCAGGCCGCGGTCCCAATGCGGGCGGCTCGCCATCGGGGGGCCACGCCGTTGCTGCGCCTTGCGTCTTTTCCCAGGTTTCCAACGCCGCACGTTTCCATTGCGGATGCGCGCAAAGAAAGAGCATGTACGCGTCGTAGCGCTCGGCCAGCGCCGCGTCGCGCCGGACGCATCCGCGCCAGTATCGCATCCAATCGCGCGCATGAGGCTCGGCGGCCCATGCGAGTTCGTGTCGACGCCATGTCCAAAATTCGGACGGACGTCGCGCCAGGTATTCGACGAGTTCGCGATATTCGGGCGCGGACGCATTCCACCACGCGAACACGGTGTCGTGCGCGGCGGAGCGCTGGTCCAACGCGCGCAACGTGTCGCGCCATTCCTCGCGTCCGCGCGGATGTTTCATGAAGAGCGCGCGCAACGGATACAACACTTCGGGCGTCGGAACGAGCCGCGCGGGATTTTCGAGAAAACGCAACGCGTCGTCCGGATGCGCCTGCAAGTAGAACACGGCGGCAAAACCGTCGTTGCGAACCGTATCGACGTTCAGCACGGCGCGATACCACGCATCCTCGGCCGCACGCAACGCGTCGTTGCGCGCCAGCGCCTCGGTGTACGTATTCCATGCGCGCCGCGTGTCCTCGCGGGCGATAAGCGCTTCGTCGAACGCATCCGATGCCGCGCGAAACGCGTGCAATTGCATCGACGCGCAGTACGCCTCGTTCGCCGATGCAATATCGGCGTGCGTGTCGAGATAGGCGATATAGCCCCGGTGTTGCCGCGCATGATCCGGATTGGCCTGCAACCCCGCCCAGACCGCATCGAGCAGCGCCTTGTCGTCCACAGGCAAAGCCTGGCCCGCCAGAAACGCCGCTACGCCGATCAGCAACCCATGCACGCACGCGTACCCTCCAAAGGCTTCAGGCTTCAGGCTTCAGGAAGATCACTGCGCCTGAAGCCTGAAGCCTGAAGCCTGAAGCCTCAGTCA
>CAIYET010000191.1 GCA_903925285.1 Candidatus Hydrogenedentota bacterium
AAGCCCGGATCCGCTTGCACGGCTTCCAGCGCCTTCTGGCTGCTGGTGAACGAAGTCACGTGATATCCCAAGATTGTAAGCGTTTTCGTGAGAACCTCAATCATGGGCCGTTCGTCGTCCACGAGCAGGATACGTTCATCGCCGCCCGGCATGGACTTATCCACCTGCTCGTCATTGTGGCACTCGGCAAGCACCTGGGGCAAATAGACGTCGAAGGTGGTCCCTTGGCCCGGCGTGCTGTCGACGGTGATGGCGCCGCCGTGGGCATGAACCGTGCTGTACACAATGGCCAAGCCCATTCCCGTGCCTTCGCCAACGGATTTCGTTGTGAAGAACGGTTCGAAGATGTGATTGATCGTCTCGCCGTCCATGCCACACCCGGTATCGCGCACGGTCAGGCGCACGTATTCGCCCTCGCAAAGACCCACGACCGAGCGCGCCAAGTCCTCATCCACCCGGCAAGGCTGAAGCTCGATGCCCAGCACGCCCCCTTGGGTTTTCATCGCATGATACGCGTTGGTGCACAGATTCATGATGACTTGATGCAGTTGCGTCGGATCCGCGAACACCATCCCCGATTTCTTGTCGATTTTCTCCCGGATCGCGATGGTCGTAGGCAGGCTGGGGCGCAGAAACTTGAGCGCTTCCCGCAGAATAAGGTGCGGCTCGACGTTCGTTCGTTCTTCCTCGGTTTGCCGGCTGAAGGTCAGGATCTGGCGGACCAGTGACTTGGCCCGCTCCGTCGCCACGAGAACCTGATCGAGGTTGTATCGCACCTTGCTGTCCGGCGGCAGTTCTTGGGTGGCCAACTCGGCATAGCCAATCGCGGCCGCCAGAATGTTGTTGAAGTCGTGCGCGATACCGCCCGCCAGCGTGCCAAGGGCTTCCATCTTCTGTGTTTGCCGCAATTGTCGTTCGAGCGACAACTGTTCAGTCACGTCTCTCTCGATGGCAACATAGTTCACAATGAGCCCCTGATCGTTGAACACGGGCGAAATCGTCGCCTCGACTTCAAGCAGCGTGCCGTCCTTGTGCACGTTGACAAAGTGGCCTGACCATATAGCCCCGCCGCGAATCATGAACCACAGGTTTTGATAAAACGCCGCGTCCTGTTTGCTGCTTTGGAGCATCTTGGGCGTTTGGCCGACGACTTCGCTTTGGTCGTAACCCGTCATACGCATGAACGCAGGATTCACGTACTGAATGACGCCATCGGCATCCGTCACCAGAATGGCCTCGGCAGCCTGATCGACCGCCATGGCCAACAACATGCGCTCTTGCGCGAGTAGCTTGCGTTCGGTGATATCTCTCACCATGTGTATAAGCCCAACCAGCCGATGATTATCGTCGAATCTCGGCATCGCCCGGATCTCCAAAGTCTTTTTCAGATACGGCTCGAACATCTCGAACGTGCATGGCAACTCCGTCGCGAAACACTGGCAGCTTGGGCAATCCTCCGGCGGCTTCTCGGTGCCATGGTAGCTCCTGAAACATTTTACTTCGGGCATGAAATCGAGTAGTGGACCGAGCATCTCCCGGGCGGCTTTGTTCCCGCGCAGGATGTTGAAATTCTTGTCGTGGAGAGTAATGGCGTCTGAAACGGAGTCGAATGTATTTTCCCAGTCGTTCATGGCTTGGGGGGTTGCAGCCTCCGCCCGCTTGCGTTCGGTGACGTCGCTCAACACGACGCGGCACACGGGCGTGCCGTCGGCGTCCTCAGCGGCGGTAGATTCCAGCCGTGCCCAGAATATTGCCCCGTCTGTTTTCAGCATCCGCAGTTCGCACGCCTGTGGTTCACCGGTCTCGAAGATTTGTTTGAGGTGTTGGTAGTAAAGGTCTGCGTCCTCGGCGAGAATGAACTGGGCGAGCGGCTTTTTGACCAGCAGCGCGCCCCGGTTCACGCCCAGCAACGTCGCCGCAGTGAGATTCGCCTCCAGGAGCAGCCCCTTTTCGCTCACCGTGACATAGCCAACCGGGGCCAGGTCGTACAAGTCGAAATAGCGCGCACGCACGGCGTCCAGTTCCAGTTGCGCCCGAAGTAGTTCCTCGTTCTGCATCTCGAGTTCGACCTGATGCACGCGCAGTTCGTGGAGCGTCTGCCGCGTTTCTTCGGGCGACTGAGCCTCGAGGTTCTCCGGCGACTGGGCCGCCTTTTCTTCGGCCTGTCGGCGCAGTTCGGCGGCGTCTGCGGGTTTGCTCTTCCTGGTAGTCATCTCATGCCTCCCTGTAACGACCTTATTCTAACCGCGAATGAACGCAAATGCACGCTAATGTTTTTGCGCGATTCGCGTTCATTCGCGTGTATTCGCGGTTTAACGAACTTAAGCACCGCCATGTCGGTGTTGCACGAAACACTGATTCCGGCTGGCCTTCTCAATCCGATTTTTGCACGCTGATCCATTTTAGCAACCTTCGCAAGCTCCAACCAAATTCCCGTTGGAACAACACGCAGTCATCATCGCTGGGATTGTGCAAAAGACATTGCCTGGTCTTCTTAATCATCACACCTTTGACGGCATACTGATCGGCCGCTCCCGACCGTTCTCGGCAGAGAAGGCCGCCCCGCACGAAGAACGAGTGTCGGCATCGTTTGCATTGAACCACCTACAGCACCGCCATAACGGTATTGCTCGGTGCGCCTTCGCCAGCCTTGTTGACGGCGACGACGAGGTATTCCCATTCCTTGTTGCGCTCCTGATTGGTGAGCGTGATTTCGCTCTCGACGGCCATGCCGACGTTGGTCCAGGGACCATCGGGGCGCAGGCGGCGTTGTATCTTGTAGGCCGCGACCGCGCCGCCGTCCACCGGTTCTTTCCAGTCGAGGAAGATCCAGCCTTCGCCTTGCCTTGGCGCTTCAAGGGCGCGGGTCTGGCCGGGCGGCGTGAGCGCTGTTGCCGCAGAGCGACCGCCCCAGCCGATCAGTTTCAACTTGGCGTCGTCATAGTTGACCGTGATCTCGGCATAGCGCAGGTCGGCCTTCATGTCGTCCACCAGCAACTGGAGCGCCGCGTTCTTGTCGAT
>CAIYET010000192.1 GCA_903925285.1 Candidatus Hydrogenedentota bacterium
TGGGGTACGTTCAGGCACGGACGGACACGGACGGACATGGACGGACACGGACGCGATCTCGTTCCTCGACATTGCGCCGACGCCGGATAGACACCCCAAACCCCAAACCCCAAACCCCAAACCCCAAACTCCATACCCCATGCTATTCGCCATGGTAGTGGACCCAGCGTTTGCTCGAGATCAGGACTGCGACGGTGGCGACGAGGATGACGATGAACAGGAGCCATGCCATCGCGGAGGCGTAACCCATACGGAGGTAGTAGAACGAATTACGGTAGAGGTACAGCGCGTAGAACATGGTGCTGTCGATGGGACCGCCGCGTCCGCCGGTCATGACGTAGACTTGGGTGAAGTATTGAAACGAGCCGATCAGGCCCATGACGAGGTTGAACAGGATCGTCGGCGTCAACATCGGCAGCGTCACGTTGCGGAACTTTGCCCAGCGTCCCGCGCCGTCGAGATCGGCCACTTCGTACAGCGATTGCGGCACTTCGGCAAGCCCCGCGAGAAAAATGACCATCGCTCCGCCTACGCCCCACAGGCTCATGATGATGAGCGAGGGTTTCGACCAGTGCTCGTCGGCAATCCATCCGGGACCGTCGATGCCGAAAAACTGGCGGAGCATGCCGTTGATAAGCCCGCTTTCGGGGTTCAACACCCACAGCCACAACACGGCCGACGCCACGATCGGCACGATGGTCGGCAGGAAGAAGATCGTGCGGTACACGGACATCGCGCGGACTTTCTGGCTGAGGAGCATCGCCAGTCCGATGCTGAACGCAAGGCCGAGCGGCACGGAGAACAGCGTGAAGTAGAGCGTGTTGTAGAGCGATTTCCAGAAGAGCGGATCCTTCGTGAATAGCTTGATGTAGTTGTCGAATCCGATGTAGACCGGCGCGTGGATCACGTTGTATTGGCAGACGCTGTAGTACAGGCTCGCGATAAGCGGATAGAGCGTGAACAGCAGAAACCCGACGAGGTATGGCGCTGCGAACAGCAGGCCATTGCGCAAATTCCGCCGGTCTGTGCGTGTCATGATGCGGGCCTTTCCATCAGCCGGTGCACGTCGCGCAACTCCGCGTTTACGTTGTCCTGAATCGTGCGCAACGCCTGTTCCGGCGTCGTGCGGTAGAATACGACCCGTTCGCGCTGGCGGTCCATTTCATCGCCGAGGAACTGCGTCACGGGTGTAACCGGCGACGCCGCCACCTCGCGCGTCGTCACGTTGTCGATGAACATGCGAAACTTCGGGTCCGACGTGAACCGCTCCTGCCGCGCCTCGACGGCGTTGGCCGGGATATTGTGAATCGCAAAGCAGTAGTCGCTCGCGGGCGACATGCCGCCGTTCGGACGCGGCGAGTAGAACCATTCGATGTATTGCCACGCGGCCTCCGGGTGGCGGCAGTTGCGCGGGATGCAATCGGTCACGCACGAGCCGCCGTATCCGCGCGGCGGTTCGCCGTCGGGCATCGGCAGCGGCGCCACGCCCCAATCGAGTTCGGGGGCGTACTTCGGGATGAACGTCACTTGCCACTCGCCCTCCGCGATCATCGCGATCTTGCCCGTGTAGAACGGATTGTTCGCGCTCATGTACGAGCCGAAACCGGACTGAAACGATACGATTTTTTCCGGGTCCATCGCGTACGGCGCATGCGTCTTCGCGCCCGGCTCGATTGCGAAGCTCCGCTGCCATTCGAGCATCCGAATCATCTTTGGAGCGTCCGCACAACTGATCCGCCGCGTCTTTGGATCGTACCACTTCCCGCCGAAGAACAGTCCCCACATCGTCGTCATGTCCCACGGCTGCCACGGCAGGTAACCGATCTGCTCGATGCCTGCCGGACCCGTGATGGTAAGCTTCGCAGCGTACTCCTCGAGTTCCTTCAACGTTTGCGGAGGACGTTCCGGATCGAGGCCGGCCTTGCGGAACGCGTTCTTGTTCCATAGCAGGCAATAGGTGTCTGTCGTAGCAGGCATGCCCCACACGTGTCCGTCGAAGCTGACCGCGTCGCGGCAATAGGGGAGAAAGTCCTCGATGTGGATGCCCTTCGCACGCGCGATGCGGTCCTCGATCGGCATGAAGCAACCCTGTGCGACTAACTGAACCATCATCGTGCTATCGAGCGCGCACAGGTCCGGCGGCGAATTGCCCGCGATCGACGTCAGAAGTTTTTCCATGCACGCGTTGTAACCGATCGAGACTGGACGGACGTATACCTTGTCTTGACTACGGTTGAATTCATCGATGAGTTTGCGGCGCATATCGTGTTCATGGCCCTGATGCCGGTCCCAAAACACGACGATGGTGCGCCCCTCGGCCAGCGCCTGTCGCTCGGCGGCCGTGATGGCCTCCCGTGGCCATAACAGCGCCGCAACCAGCGCCACGCAAGCAACACCCAATAGCCAGCCAATAACCACTTTCACGGGGAAACGCACTCCGGCACGAGCAACGGGAAATGTCCTGTCTCTTTACTCTTGAGTATGCATCAATCAGCAGAGATTTGTCGAACGACGAGCGCCTGCATTGCGTCCATCATGTCCACCGCGTCGGTCTCTGGCCTCCCGGTGTGCTGCATGCTATAATCCTTCCGCTGTGGAATCAGGGAGACAAGACGATGGCACGAGTGGGTTTTGGAATTATCGGTTGCGGAAACATCGGGCCGGTGCATGCGGAAGCGTTGTCGCAGGTTCGCGGCGCGAAATTGGTGGCGGTGTCGGATGTGGTCGAGAAGAGCGCGAAGGCCCTTGCGGGGAAGTATGGCGCGGCCTCGTATGTGGATTACCGCAAGCTGTTGGAGCGCGACGATGTGGATGCGGTATGTCTGTGCGTGCCTAGCGGCGTTCGGGGCGAAATGGGGGAGACGTGTGCGGCAGCAGGCAAGCACATCTTGGCCGAGAAACCGCTCGAGATCAATACGAAAAAGATTGACCGTCTCATCGCCGCAGCCGCCAAGGCCAAGGTGAAATTGGGATGCGTCTTTCAGAGCCGGTTTGCGGAAGGCGCCCGGTTGGTCCGTTCCGCGGTCGAGAAGGGCCGGTTCGGTCGAATCGTCCTTGGCGACGCTTATATCAAGTGGTATCGCTCGCAGGAGTATTATGATAGCAGCCAATGGCGGGGCACGTGGAAACTCGATGGCGGTGGCGCGCTCATCAATCAGGGCATCCATCAGGTCGATCTGCTCTTGTGGTTCATGGGACCGGCGAAATGGGTTCGCGCCGAGTCGCGTATTCTGGCGCATGAGCGTATCGAGGTCGAGGATCTCGCGTGCGCGACAATCGGGTTCGAGAATGGCGCGTTGGGGGTGATCGAGGCGAGCACGGCCATCTGGCCGGGTCACCCGGCGCGTGTCGAGATTCATGGCTCGGAAGGCAGCGCGGTCGTCGAGGATGGCGAATTGCACTTCTGGCGTTTCAAGAAGGAAACAAAGGCGGACGAACGTGTCCGTGCGTCGTTTCGGTCGGATGCCGCGCTGGGTTCGGGTGCGGGCGATCCATTGAGCGATCTGAAGTGCGAGGGCCATCGCCGCCAAATACAGGATTTCGTCCATGCGATCCGCGACGACCGCCCGCCGTTCGTGGACGGCCCCGAAGGCCGCCGCGCGGTGGCCCTGATCGAGGCGATTTACAAGTCCGCTGCCTCAGGCAAGACCGTCAGGCTGTAGCGGCGCACGATAAATGTTTGCGTCGAGCGCCCCTTTTCGGATATGCTGTCTGTCCGCTGCCGCGCCGATTCCGGTGCTGTAGTTGTTCATGTAACTAGATTTGAGGAGAATGGAATGAACACCAAGTACGCAGTCCTTGCCATCCTGCTCGCGGTGGCGCTGGTCGTTGGTTGTGGTCAGAGTGCCCCGCCCGCCAAGCAACCCGTAGCGGGCGATGCCACCGCCCAGACGCCCGTGACCGCAGTAACGGTCAACGCCGGCGATTCGGCGAAGGAAGCAGAACCGAAGGATGCCAAGGGAGACAATAAACCGGTCGTCATTGGCGACGCGATGGCCGGCGATACCAAGAAGAACGATGACTTGCCGGAAATCGTCGCGAAGGTCAACGATGAGCCTATTACGGGTAAGGAATTCGCGCGTCAGTTGGATGCACAGCAGAAAATGATGCAATCCCGCGGCATGCCCGTATCGCTCACAGGCTCGCAACGGCGCGAGATGCTCGATTCGGTCGTCGACGAGAAGGTACTGTCTTTGCTGGCGAAGCAGGGCGGTCTTGCCGCGACGGACGAGGAAGTCAAGGCCGAATTCGAAACGGCCAAGGCCAAGATGCCGTCGGCGGACTATTACAAGCAGTATCTGGCGAGCCAGGGCATGACCGAAGAAGACCTGTTGGGTCTCATTCGCGGCAAACTCACGAACAAGAAATTCATGGAAGAAAAGACCAAGGATGTTGCTGTCGGCGACGATGAATTGAAGGCCGAGTATGAGAAGTTCAAGGCGGCTGGCCAAATGCAGCGCCCCGACACCACGACGGATGTGTCGCACATCCTTGTGAAGGTCGACGGCAAGGATGACGCTGCGTGGGCCGCCGGAAAAGAAAAGATCGACAAGGCGCGGGCGCGTATCGTGGGCGGCGAAACCTTCGCGGCGGTCGCCAAGGAAGTCACGGACGATCCGGGATCGAAGGAACGCGGCGGCGCGTATCCCGACACGCCCAAGGGCAAGATGGTGCCCGAATTCGATGCAATGATGGCTTCCACGAAGGTGGGCGAAGTCAGCGAGGCGTTCAAGACCCAGTATGGCTGGCACATCCTGACCGTCACGGGCACGCACGAGGCGGGAGTGGTGTCGTACGAAGACGTGAAGGACGAACTGGGTAAGTACGTGCTCAGCAAGAAACGCTATGACGCATTGACGCAAATCGTCAAGGAGGCGCGTCCCTCGATGAAGATCGAGATTTTTCTGAAGGACGAAGCGCCGCCGGTGACTTCGATCGAGCCGCCTGCTGCTCCTGCTGCGCCTGCTGCGCCTGCGGATGCCGCTCCCGCGACTCCGGCGCCTGTTGCACCGCCCGCCGAGGAAGCCAAGCCGACGGAGGCAGCGCCTGCGGCGCCTGCTGCGCCGGTCGCGGAAAAGTAACCGAGCGGCGTATAAGCCGCGCGATCGAGTGTCTTGAAAAAGCCCGCTTCGGCGGGCTTTTTTCGATATATGGCCGGAGACGGACTATGCAGCCCATTGATGTAACGATTGTAGGCGGCGGGATGATCACGCATGACTTGATCCTGCCGTCCATCTATCATCTGCAACGAACCGGTGTCGTAAACGAGATTTCCGTTTGCGCGTTGAACAGTTCGCCGCTCCGCGCCTTGCGCGACAGCGAAGGTGCCGGGCGTGCATTTCCCGGCCAGCGTTTCACGCCGTACCCGGCATTCGACGTCGATCCCAACGCCCAGTTCCCCGAATTGTACAAGCAGGTCCTTTCCGGGATGAAGTCGCGCCAGGCGGTCGTCGTCGCGATGCCCGACCCGTTGCATTACGCGGTGATCATGGAGGCGTTCAAACACGATCAACACGTCCTGTGCGTCAAACCATTAGTCCTAGAATACGAACACGCCATCGAAGTCGAACGTATCGGCAAGGCGAAAGGTCTTTTCGTTGGCGTCGAGTATCACAAGCGCTTCGACACGCGTGCGCTGATGGCCAAGCGGCATTACGCACTCGGCCATTTCGGCACATTCATCATGGGCGAGGCCAAGATGATCGAGCCGTACTATTACCGCCACTCGAACTTTCAGAATTGGTTCACGTGCGACCAGACCGATCCGTTCGTCTATGTGGGATGCCATTACGTCGACCTCGTATGTTTCATCACCGACCTGAAACCCGCGGCGGTCTCCGTCAGCGGGATCAAGGGCCGGTTTCCGAACGGCAACGAAGGCTATCTCTGGGCGAACGGACGCGTCATTTTCGAGAACGGCGCGATCTTGTCCGTGACCGACGGACTCGGTTATCCCGACGACGGCGCGGGCAGCAACGAGCAATGTCTCAGCATGTTTTTCGAGGGGGAAGGCAAGACGGGTTGCCTCAAACACGACGACCAATTTCGCGGCGTCTGCCACAGCTATCTCGACGGGATTGGGTGCGCCGGTTCGAGGTTCAATTTCGTCAGTCCCGATTTCTACCAGTTGGTCCCCTGGGAAGGCGCGGGTTACAAACCTGTTGGCTACGGATACCTCTCGGTTGCCGCGTCCATCGAGACGATTCAGCGCATCGCCGAGGAAACGTACGTCATGCCCGAAACTGAAGCCGTTGAACGCCGCCGTGCGCTGATACGCGAAATCGACGAAAAAGGAATCATCGCCACGCCCGCGAACTCGAGCGTCAACGAACTTGTCATGGAAGCCGCACGCCTCTCGATTCTCAACGACGGCGCCATGGCCGATATTCATTACGGCGACAACCCGCATGTCGAACTGCGCTAAGAATTTCAGATCCCTTATCGATATCCGATTTCGGGGGTAAGGGCGATATTGCTGCGCATGAAGGATGCGGTTCCGCGGGCCAGGGTGCGTCCCTCGCCATCCACGGCTTCCGCTTCTGCGATAATGAGCCGCCGCGAGGTATGGACTACGCGTCCCGTTGCCACAATGGCGCCCTCGGTAATGGGCCGCGTCAGATATACGTTCAGCGATACCGTCAGAACGAATACGTCTTCCACCAGAGAGTTCGCCGCAAAGAACGCCGCATCGTCCAAGACCTTGAAATACACGACGCCATGGACGGCATGCGCGGCGTGGAAGAAATCGCTACGTACTTGGACGGCGATCTCCGCCGAACCGGGGCCTATTCGGATCGTCGGCAGATAGTACCGATTCACCGGCGCACCCAAGTACATGCGCTCCAACTTGCGGAAATGTTCTTCGTTATCCATACGTTATCATCCCTGTGCTGTCGAGTCCTTTGCGAAGTATACAGTTTCCGGCATGGAATTCAGATATAAGTTGAATGCACGCGCGCGCGTCTTGTAGGCTGATTCATCGAGTAACGTGAGGAGCAGTGCAGACCATGCGGCATCCAAAGAGCGTACGTCGGCGTTTTCTGCAGGTGCTGTACGAGCATTACATGTTGGATCCGCTTGAAATGGTGCTGCCCGAGGTTTTTATCGAGTGCGGCCTCGACCGGGCGGAGCTTATGCCGAATGCGTATTACCTTGCCGACCGCGGCCTGATTGAATTGATGCACGGGTACAATCCGTTCCTTTTCGCGGGCATCCGCATCACGTCGCAGGGCATCGATATGGTCGAGAACCATTACGCGTTCAACCTTGCATTTCCGCCGGAACTCGGCGAGGCGGAAGGAGGCGTTGCGGCCATTCCGTTGCTTGTCGAGCGGCTCGTGGAAGAGGCCGAATTGTCGCCACTCGATGGGGAAGGGCGCAAGAGTCTGCTGCGCGACATCGTTTATCTGCGCGAGGAAGTTGCCCGGCCCGTCGCCCGCTGGCGTCGCGGCGTTATCGACACCGTTCTTGGCTGGCTTGGTGGCTATCTCGAAGGCCACGACGATTGTTTCCTGCCGTCGCTGGCGCCACTGAAGGAAGCGGTCGAAAAGGACCGATAGCGGGGCCTTGTTATGAGAGCGCGCCGAGGAATTCGTCTATGCGCGGGCGGCTTTCGGCGAGTTCTTGGATAAGGGTGTCCCACTGTTGAAGCGTAAGCCCGAAGAGACCGTCCGAAGGCCCCTCGGGCGCTCGTGCGTTGGACGCTTCGCCGAGGTCCGCGCGGTAGGTCATGGCGTTCGCAACGGCGACGAGGTTCGCCAAGGATGGAGTTCCTCTGTCGGCGACATTCTTGTGATGATGGGCAATCGTGGCGGCGACGGATGGGGGTAGATCCCATTGCTCGGCCAGCAGTTGGCCTGCGGCGGCGTGGTCCATACCGAGGTAAAGCGGTTCGATGTCTCGGATGAACGCGTTGAGCGTGTGCGCCTCGCGTATGGCCTGTTGGAAGCGTTCCGGATAGAGGACGTCGAATACGACTTTGCCGATGTCGTGCAGCAGTCCCGATACGAAACATCCCTCGACCGGCATCCCGGTCGCGTTGGCGAGACGTTCCGTAGCCATGGCCGCCGCCAGCGAATGCCGCCACAATTGGGTACGGTCGTAGTCCGCATGGCCGACGGGAAACGTGCGGAATGTCGTTGTTGCCATGGCGAGGTTGCGCACTTCGTGGAAACCGAGCATGACGATGGCGGATGTGATGCTGGCGACTCGCCGGTAGCGCCCATAGTACGCTGAGTTGACGATGCGCAGCAGTGACGCGGTCAAGCTTTGATCCGCGGAGATGTGGGGGCTTAAATCGAGCGCGGAAGCGTCGGGATCGGCGACGGTCGTAAGGATACGGCTCATCACCGTCGGCAGAGCAGGCAGGCCTTTCAGACGCGTGAGGGCATCTTCGACGCAGGGCGTCCCTTCCGGGCGCATTTCCTTGGGATCTCGCATCGACGACTATTGTCCCTTGACGACAACCGTTCCAGACGCATCCTCGTATGCCTGCCCTTCTCGCAGACACTGCACGCGGGCGTCGAAGAAGGCTTGCTCGATCGCGCTCAGCGACCGGGATGGGAGTTTGCTGGTCTTGGCGATGCCTTCATAGAGTGTCCAACGGTCGGTATTCTCGCTCATGACAATTCCCGCGTCGCGGTCGCGGTCTTTGGACGTGGTTGCTTTTTTGTACTTCGTGCTACGCAGGACATACAGCATGCCGTTGCGCTTCTCGCATGCGAACCCGGACCCGCGCATCTCCGTAACCAGCGCCGACCGAATGGCGCGCGTGCGGATGGCTTGCTTGACGACTTCATCGCTGAGTACGATGCCGCCCTGGTCCGCGACAACCGCGTCGCGGTCGCCTTTCTCGACGGCCTGTTCGATAGCCAAGGCGACTGTTTTCAACGCGTCCATGGGAACGCTGCTTTGGTCCGGTTTCTGGTGGACGAACGGGTTGGCGATGGTAGAACATCCCGCCGCCACGACAATCGACAGCACGAGCAAACGGCTCTTCACGATACGACTCCTTCTTGGTTTCCAACGAAAACGCGGTTCTTGCCTTCACGCTTGGCGCGATATAGGGCGCTGTCCGCCACGCGGATCAATGCCTCGCAATCCATCATGGCGCCCGGATCGTACACCGATACGCCGATGCTCACTGTAACGGGATGGTTGGCGGGCATTCCGTCATACTGGGTTTCGGAGATGGTTTTGCGGATGCGTTCCGCCTCGACGTATGCGCCGTCCATGGCGGTTTGCGGCATGATGACCACGAATTCCTCGCCGCCGTAGCGCGCCACGATATCGCTCTTGCGCACCAGTGGCAATGTCGAGGCGGCGATGCCGTGCAGCACCTTGTCGCCCTGCAAATGCCCGAATGTATCGTTGACCTTCTTGAAACTGTCGATATCTATGATAAGGCACGATAGGGGTAGCGAGTAGCGGCGTGCCCGCTCGAATTCGTCATCGAGCCGCTGGCGGAAATACCGGTGATTGTAGAGTCCCGTCAGACCGTCCGTAATGGCCAGCAGTTCGAGGCGTTCGTTGGCTTTTTGGATGCCCTCGAAGAGGTGCGCGCGTTCGAGTGCGTTGGCCGCGGCCTCGGCGACGATTTCGCAGAAGCTGATCTCGCGTAGCGAGAATGGGTTGCGGGTGCGGGCCGCGCGCAGTAGAAAAGAGCCGACGTTGGGATCGAACATGAGCACGGGAATCACGATGAGCGAGTTGACGCCGGCTTGCGCTATGTCGCCGACACACGAGCGCATCAACGGATCGTGGCGCGTGTCGTTGATGATGACTTTTTGGCGTGTATCGAGCGTGCGGCGGATTTCGGGATATCGGGTGAGGTCAATGGGCAGGTCGCAGATCGTCTCGTCTTCGTGCGACGCCAGCACATGCCCTATGCCGTCGTCGCCCCATACCCGTACGACCGAACAGCGGTCCATCTTTACCGCGCGTGCAATTTGTTCGACGAAGACGTACAAAATGTCGTGTGCCCGGCGCTTCGCCGATACTGCCTTGAGAATGTCCAGTACCGAATGCAGGTCGTCTTTATCGGCCGCAATGTCCCGCTGGCGCAGCGTCAACTGCCGTGTCATCAATACCATCAGGTGCGTGGCGCAGATCAACGTCCGGTCTTGCCGCTCCGGGCTTAGCTCGAACGGCGTGTGCGTCTCTATCGTACCGGCAGTACGACTGGAGCCGCCCAACGCTTGCAGTTCGTCGGCGATCCGGATTACGTGGGCGCGGTCGCCCGTCCAACCGCCGCGAAACGAGCTGTTCCCGTGGGCGCATACCAGTGCGATACTGAAGGTCGGCGATAGTGCGACGAGGAACAGATCGTGTTTGTCGGGGGCGGATGTCCACGGAATGGACGTGACGTTGTGGGCATCCGTCCATGTTTCGGGCAGATCTCCGAAAACGAACACGTCGCGCGCTTCGACCCGCGTGCTGTCCACGGCATCCACTTGCACGGCGGTGTGGGCGTCGAGGAACAAGGTCAGCGGCTCGATGGTGTCGCCGAGCGCCATCCGTGCGATCTCGCTTGCGAGCAGGTAATACACGGCGAAATCGTCCACGGGTACAATCGTGTCCAATGGCTGCGATTGGCTTTGAATCAATCGTACCGCGCGGTCATAAAGCGGTTCTCTTGAATCATCCGTTACTATATTCATGCGTTACGGCATCCCTCTTGGCGCTTGCCACTGCACGCGATCGTTTATGGTGTTCCGCCGGTCGTTCCCGTGGGTGCGGGTGACGGCGAGCCAGCACCCATCGCGAACGTTTCCACAATATCGACGGGCGTGGATCGAACGACCAAGTCGTACAATTCCTCGATTTCTTCGGGGAGCAGACGGGCGCAACCGTTCGAACTGTACTGGCCGACCGTTTCGGGCCGAATCGTTCCGTGGATGCCGAGGTCCTTCGGAAGATTGTCGCGTTCCGGGATCAGCGGCATCCATCGCGTGCCCAGCTCGTTGCCGGGGTCGCCCGCCGGGATGGGGCCCGCGCCCGGTTTGTGCCAAATTGGATTCTTTTCCTTGTTGCCGAGGCGATAGGAGCCGAGGGTCGTTTCATGCCCCGGCTTGCCAAGCCCGACTTTATACCGTTTGAAAATACTGTCCTTGTCTACGAGAAACAGGCGAAGCGTCGGTCGTTCGATGACGATGCGGAAGTCCTTCGGTGTGTACTTGAGTTGTTGTCCGAGGCTGAGAACGGTGTTTTCGTCGATCCCATTGGCGCGCATCAGCATGCCTTGGGTCGTGTTGAGCGTGTTGCCGATATTCGTGATGCTGTCGCCTCGTTGAACGGCATATCGTTTGCTCTCCGGTGTTTCCTGTGGGGAAAAGACGAGGGCGGTGTTCGCTTGGCCGAGTGCGTCCAGCGCCTCGTTCCATTCGGCGCTATCCCATTTTGCCGCTGCAACGGCTTGCCGGTAGAGGTCGCGCGCTTTCAGCAGATCCTTGGCGTTTTCCGCTTGCCGTCCCAGACCAGTCAAGGCGGCTGCCGCCATCTCTTTTGGGGCTGCGGCGCGCACTTCCTCGTAGACCTTGGCGGCGGCTTGTGCCTGGCCTGCCTCTTCGAGGCTGCGCGCATAGGTCGTTGCGGCGCGCGGATAGTCGGGCGTGGATGCAAAATCGCGATAGGCACGTTCGAGCAGCTTTACGGCTTCCGGGGCGTTTCCAGCTTGTTTTTCGAGATGCGCGAGTTCGATTGTCGCATTCAAAGCTTCGTTTGTGCGCCCCGCTCCGGCCAACGTTTGCAGCATCGCTCGCGCCTCGGTCGTCTTGGCTTGGTTCACGAGTTCGCGCGCCTTCGCGAGATCCGGATCCGATGCGCCGACAGCGGCTGGCAAGGACAGTTTTCCCGGGAGCCGGCGCGCCAACACGATTGCGCCTGCCGCGAGCGCCGCCAAAATGCACACGACGAGCACGATACGCAACACGGAGCGATCTTTGCGAGGTTTCAGCATTAGATACGCGATTCTCCCATCCGCGAGAGATCGAGCAGGAGCTCGGTCATGCTCTGGTAGCGGCTGTTAGGGCTACGGCGCAAGGCCTTGAGTATACACTTGTCGATTTGCGGCGGTATCTCGTGGTTGAATTTCGAGGGCGGCTCGAACCGATACTGGCTGCTGCGCAACTGGCGCAGGATGGCGCGAATGTCCGGTCCAACGCAGGGGTGATGTCCACTGAACATCTCATACATGGTCACGCCGAACGAGAAAATGTCGGACCGCGTGTCAACCTTACCCTTCGACAATTGTTCCGGCGACATGTAGCGTCTCGTACCGCCCGCGCTCTTGTCGAAGAACGTGAGCCAGCCGCCGGTCATTTTCGACAGGCCGAAGTCCACAATCTTGACGTTCACCATGTCGCGCGTCAGCAAGAAGTTTTCCGGCTTGATGTCGCGGTGTACGACTTTGTTTTGGTGCAGGAAATCAAGTCCCATGCATAACTTGCGGCAGATATCCAGCATTTGCCTGAACGTCAGAACGCGTTCCTGGATATATCTGCGCAGATTCGAGCCGTCCACGAACTCCATCAGCAGACAGCGCCGCATGTGGCCTTGCCGGTCTTCTTGAATAATGATCTCCTTGTGGATCTTGACGATGGCCGGATGGTTCAGCGAAGCGGCGATCTCGATTTCACGTCCGAGGTAATCGCGTCTGCTGCGGCGCTTGTCCACGTCGTATCGGCGGTCGAGGACCTTGACTGCCACCGTCTGGTCGCGCTCGCGGTCGATCGCCTTGTACACAGTCCCCATGCCGCCGCTGCCGATCGGCGCCACAAGCTCGTAGCGGCCGACGAGGGTCAGCTCGAGTTCAA
>CAIYET010000193.1 GCA_903925285.1 Candidatus Hydrogenedentota bacterium
CCCTCTCTCCTTGAGCCTTGCGTCCACCTGGCTAATCCAGAAGCGGTGCTCCACGCCGCCCTGCGTCACATCGGTCAGCGGACCGATTTGACACTGTAGGCAGAAGGCGCGGCCTTGCGGCGTAAGATCAAATAGTTTGACAAGGCTGGCGCCGTTGTAAACCGGCGCGGCTGTGGTATAGCCACGGCTTTCAAGCGCCGCAAGGGCTGCGGCGCCTTTACGCCGGCTAACCTGAAGCCTCTTAATGCGGGTCACGACCCCACTAAACGGATGCCCTACAATATCTCTGAGCATACAGATCTCGAGTTCGGATGGGAGCTGAGAAGAAGAACGTGGCTCTTCAATAGGGGTGGTGGTCGGGGAAGGTCCGGCGGATACGAGTGCCGGAGCGTGTGTGGCGGTGGATTCTCCTTTGTGAGAATCCGTTTGATTAAGATGTTCTTCATCCGGCCGCGGAATCACGTTCGTCTGGCGGCCTTCTGGTTGTGGAACACGGTACGCGGCGGTATTCGCGGAATACCCGCAGCGCGCCATGTGCTGACGGATATGAAGATCTGTAACCGTTCCCTTGGCGATTGGACGGTGGATGATCCGAAGATGCACGGGGTCGGGCCAGCGCGGTACGCGCACAACGGCTTCCCCTACAGGCAGGCGTCCGAGTTCATCCTTAGCTTCGTCCTTGAGAAGTATCGCCTGCGCGGTCGCTCGGACGTCAGACGCGTGCTTGGTGTGAAAAGCCAATGTCGTGGCTTGGTTTCCAAAAACTGCGACAGGAACGACGGATGCATTTTGCGTTGCAAGAATCACGCTCTCGCCAAGTTCCCTCACCTCGCGAAGAGCAATATGAATAACCGGATCCGCGCCGTCACCTACACCCGGCGGCGCTTTGAGTAAGTGATGGGCTTCCTCAATGAGAATGCAGTGCGCCAGTTCCTCGCGCCGTTCGTTGTTATTCATGCGGTACTGGATGATCCAAAGGATGAGGATCTCGGAAAGGAACGTCTGTTCCGCTTGGTTTAGCAGGTCTAATTCGAGAACCACCGATTTCGCCAAGAGGCTCCTCATTTCCGTCGGCTGTTCTGGACAGAACACCTCGGCTGCGTTGCCGCTGCTGATGCTCGTGACCGCCCGTTGGGCGCTGTCCATCCACATGCCCTTTCTGCCCCTGGCAGGGTGCTTCTCGAGGATCTCCGCAACGTTCCTGAACGTCGGCCACTTTCCCTCGTTCGCCGCGTGCTCGTACGCGCTGGTAAGCGCCGAAACCAAGAGGCTTTCGCTGCCGGCGCCTTGACAGTACGCATGCGAGAGTGCGCCAATCACCTTCTTCGCCCAGACCTCGACCGACGTGCCCGGGGGCGGAATTAAGGGGTTCAGCTTGAAGGGAGACGTCGTGCTGTCGCCAGCTGTGAAAACAAGCACCCCAGCATCAGGGTTCTGTAGCAACGCGCGAAACGTGCGTTTGAAATCGCAAAGTAGGAAGGGTATTCCTGCGTTCGTCAGGCCATCGAGAATAAGGGCTATGGCGTTCGATTTGCCACAGCCGCTGGAACCGTAGATTCCGACATGTCGAAGAAGTTCTTCCCTTCTCAGGCCGAACAAGAACGAGTCCTTTCCGGCGTACTGCACATATCCCAGGTCGATGTCGCCTAAGGCCCTTTCTGGCGGAGGCGGAGGAAACAAGCCCACAGCCCCTCCGGAAGGAACGTCCCCCAGCGCTTGCGCGGCATACGCCTCAAACAGGTTCTCCAAATCTCTCTTTTCCAGCCCATCGGCGGTTAGGAACGCACGCCACAATTGGTTTACTCGTGTTTCGCCAAGAACAGGGGCAAGTTTTCGGAGGGTGGCGCGGGCGGTCGACATCACTTCTGCATCACCTGCTGTTTTCGTCGTTCATCGAGGTATTCACGAAACAGTTCACGAAGCTCCGACTTGAGGCCGGCGATATCTTTCCAAGTAGCGGTAGTTTCGTGACGCTTTTCTGCGACGAGCGCTGCAATATCTTTTTCCAGGGAGGCGCGCCTGCGGGGGTCGCCGAGCGTCGAAGGGGAATCTCCCCATGGTGCAACAGCCATCAGCGCGGTATTGAGCTCGCACATTTGTCTGTCGATTCCGTCAATAGTTGTATCCAATAACATTTTTCTCTCTTCAATCTCTTTCACTACCTGGCCAATGATGTTCTCTAGAATGAGAATCTTTCCTCGTGCAAAAGCTTCCAATGGGTCCGTGTGCGCGTGGGGATTATATTCAGGGAAAGCCGGGAGTACTGGCGCTGAGAAGTTCGGATTCAAAGCGCTGGCGCTCCCTCTGCAAAGAGAGTTCGGGGAGTTCGCGACGTAGTAAGGAGTCGATTTCATATTGAGCATTCACCTCCGCCTTCGAGGGCAACCAAATGTCGTGATGATAATCGGAGTGAGAGGAAGAGGCCCCGGGGAAGCCTGCGATGTACTTGCCTATGTATTTCAGCGTGAAATACATGTCGTTTTGGGTCAGGCTTCCGTATGTTGGGGCTCTTGAAATGGTTCACCACCTCCGATACCACTGGAAAGTAGGTCAACTATTTTAATGTTTCGATTGTGCGGGATTCTCCCGACAGTATCGCAATGATTGTCATTTCTCAGCGTCGTAATCGCTGCCATCCGCAAATGACTCGCCCCAGCCTCCGCCCGTCGCTGAAGCGCCCAGCCGCACACTTGATGTGCTGAAGGCGCCATCGACTGGAAACTAGATCGGACGCCTCCTCAGGAGATACCGGACTCATTTCTCTCCCCTTTTTTCAAGGGAGAGAAATGGAAGCGAGAAAAACCAAGAAGAGACACCACTCCCTGAAGTCAAAAAACCATGGAGGTAAACAACCATGCAACCCAAAGAAAAACCAGAACACATAAAAGTCGGCCCTGTCCGCCTCACGTTGTGGCGGGACACACGAAATGGGCCCGACGGCCGCGTCTTCGAAAGCCGCACCGTCACCCTGGACCGGGCGTACAAAGACAGCCAAGGCCAGTGGCAGAACTCGTCCAGTTTGCGCGAGAACGACATTCCCAAGGCGATCGTCGCTCTCCTGAAAGCGTACATACAGATCATGGAAAAGAACGCCGGCGACCCCGATGGGAATGATTGACAGCTTTGCGCCGGGGATGCGTACCCCGGTTTGTTTCTACTCTCGAGTAGGTACAAAACCGGAAGATTTATAAACTCGAGGCCACTTCCAATTGCCTACCATGATGAACACAGAACAAGAAATCCAAAAACTCATCGCCGCAAAGAAGCGGACAGAACTGAAGCTGCGCGAGCTCGACTGCGAAATCCGCCATCTCTACGCCCGCCTCGAAGAAGACCGTAGATGCATGACGAGGAAATGTCCCCTTGACACCGGCGAGGATGAAAAGACAGGACCTTGGCTGTAGGGCCAATGCGCATTCCGGAAAAGGACAGAGAAGACTTCACGAGTCCCACAGGCAAAGCGTGAGCTTGAAGCTCTCAGCGGTCCCGAAACACGAACCAACTGCAACCATCTTCGAAAGACCGGTAACTTGCAAGCGCATCTTCGCCATACTGCCAGCGGGCCGCTTCGCCCATGTCCAAATCGTATGCTTCATTCGTCCGTAACTCCAGCGTCTCGCTCAATTTCTTCCGGATTGGAACCAGCGCACGCCAACCATAGGCGTTCGGCTCCTGGAGCACCGCTTTTCCCCCGCCGTATTTCCGTTCGACATACCCTTGGAGATCCATGCCCCCCAACACCTCAGTCTCTGGAATACGGCCCAACCTTCGCACGTCGACCTCGAAGCGAGGATGCTGAACGACCTCTTCAGATACCGGAATCTGGTCGACACACAGGCCATACCAGTTCGGATGCGCGCCTCTCGCCTCCCAGTAAAGCTTCTCCGCAACAGCATGCGTGAACAGACTCCCCGTGACCCCATTACAGCGCGCGGGTTCTCCTTTGCAGGCGCCGCATCCAACAAACACTCCCGCATGATCCAGCAGAAGTTTCCGCGCCCCCTTGCGAATCGTCTCTGCCGGCATTCTTGCCCGCGCTTGGGCGCCTTGTTCCGGTGCGCCGCACACGACATTACAACAGTCGGCCAAAACCACAAGCAGGCGCGGGCTCTTGCTGCGCAGTTTTTGAACGACTTCGTTCAGGTCCAACGCCGAGTTATCAAAAGCCAATATGGGCCATTCGCTTGTCCCTGCGCATCCGTGGCCATCGTAATGAAAGAACACCGCATCGTCCCCCGATACAGCCAGCTTGTCCAGGCATGCGTCAACGCGTTGTCGCGTCAGATCGCGCCCCCGTATGCGGACGAAATCTTTTTGCATCCCCGCGAAGTCGCACAATTCATTCAGTTGGTCC